>NZ_JCBCDA010000084.1:0-75010 GCF_059865615.1 Petrocella sp.
AAATAGAAAATATAATAATGGGTTCAATAAAGTTGCAAACCCAAGACTTGGGTGCTACAAAAGAAGTGGGATGAATGTAATGAATTTTATACTAAATCCAAAGTTACTTGAAACAAAAATAAAGGACGGAGCATGTTTGCTTAATCCTTTACAATACTATCTAAGAAGTGTTGGAATATAAGTTGTAGAGCCGTATACGAGACCCGTACGTACGGTTCAACAAGAGGGAAGTAATACTGGCTATTATTTCTCTACTCTATAAAAAAAGCTTGCAATTTTCAGGAAATACTATATGCTTATATAGAACCTTGTATTATTTAAGTAAAAGAAGTATCCTTTTCAAATAAAACATTTAAAACCATATATGACTTGATTTTGAATTTTTATTTTAAGATGTAATTTTACCACAATGATAATGAGGAAATAAAAATTCGGAGGTCATTAAAATGACAGGTACAGTAAAATGGTTTAATGCAGACAAAGGTTTTGGATTCATCACAACAGAAGCTGGAAATGATGTTTTTGCACATTATTCACAAATTCAAAAAGACGGATTCAAATCACTAGAAGAAGGACAAGCAGTTAACTTTGATGTAGCTGAAGGTGCTAAAGGTCCACAAGCAGAAAACATTACAGTAGCTTAATCTACTTAGATGAATACGAGATCTGGAGCTTTGCTCCAGGTCTTTTCTTTTCTCTAGGTAAGCCTATGCTATATTAATGCGTTGAAGCGTCATGTTAACTATCAAGGAAATCTTTCCTGCCGGAACAATTTGATTTTCAAAGCGAAGCGTAGCCTTTTTGTTCTTCTTAATATTTGGTTAAGGCGTCAAAACTATATAGTTGAACTTTCACCTACCATATGTAGTTATGAATGTATCAACGTAATCTACATATGGTAGGCGAATTTAGTGAAACTTAGTTTTGACCCTTTAACCATATTTGAATGAATAAGTTATATGGTATGACGAAGTCGATCTTCTAATTCTTCTTCAGAGCTAAATATAGAAAGGGCACTTATGGATTTTTCTCTCGTTATTACTCAGGTCATTATTTTATTTTTTATTATGCTTCTAGGCTATGTTCTTAGAAGCAAGCATATCATTACTGATGAAGGTATTAAAAACTTCTCATCCCTAATTTTTTATGTGACCATGCCTGCTATGATTATAGCTTCTCTTGGCAATACAGCATCAACCAAACTTTCAGATCTTTATGATATTGCTTTGGCTACATTTCTTACCTATATCATTCTTATTGGAATAGCGCCGATTTTAACCAAATTAGTAAAGGTGCCAATAGGTAGTAAGGGACTTTATAGATTCATGGTTATTTTTGGTAATGTTGGTTTCATAGGCTTCCCTATGATCATAGCGCTTCTGGGAGAAGATGCCTTATTTATGGCGGCTATTTTTAATATCCCATTTAACTTACTTCTCTATACACTTGGCGTTTATCTTATCCTTTCTGATAAAAATAAAAATCATAAAATAGAATGGTCAATAAAGCAGTTCATGAATCCTGGCATTATTGCAACACTCATTGGCATCACTTCTTTTTTAACAGGATGGAAACTACCTAGTACTATCTTGAATATATCAGATGTACTAGGGGGCATTACAACGCCTTTAGCAATGATTGTGGTAGGTGCATCTTTATTTGGTGTTCAGTTAAAAACAATATTTAAAAACTATAGGATCTTTTCACTGAGTTTAATAAGGATGATACTTTTCCCTTTAGGCATAGGGTTTGTTTTGTCATCTATTGGTTTGACCGGTTATGGTTTATGGGTCCCAATCATCCTATCAGGAATGCCTATAGGTACCAACACCGTCATCATGGCAAGACAATATGAAGGAAATACGCTAGAGGCTTCAGAGGCTGTATTCTTGTCTACACTTATGATGGTTCTAACGATTCCTATACTTATTATGATTGTCGGTTTATACATATAAAATTATTTTGACGACCAATTAACATTTATGAATGGAACAGGAGGAACCAATGGAAAACGTAATGATAATATTTGATTTAGACGGTACACTTGTAGATTCAATTGAAGGTCTAGCATATTCAATGAATTTGGTATTGAAAGCAAACCAGTTAAAAACTCATAGTACAGAAACTTATTTTGGTTTTTTAGGTGAAGGTATTGAAAGACTTGTCTTTAAAGCATTACCGGAAACCCATAGAGATGCTGTTTTGCTTAGAAGTTACTATAAGCAGATGTTGGCATCCTATAATGAACATTTTGATAAAGATTTAGCGCCTTATCATGGTATTTACGACATGCTAGATGCATTTGTTGACATGGATGTAAAAATGGTAATACATACCAATAAAAATGAACGTATGGCCAAGATTATTGCAGAACGTCATTTAGGACGGTATGACTTTCTTAGACTTATTGGTGATGACGGAATAAGGAAAAGGAAACCGGATTGCCAAGAAGTTACGGCGCTTCTTAATGACTATGGGATTCATAAAAATCGCTGTTTCTTTGTCGGTGATACGGAAATTGATGTTCAAACAGCGCAAGCAGCCGGTGTTCCCATGATTGCTGTTTCTTGGGGATTTAGAAAACCGGAGGTATTGAAGGTCTTAAATCCGACGTATTTGGTGAACAAACCAGAGGAGATTGTGGATATTGTAAGAAAAGTGACAAGCTAGCTTGAGAAAAATGCTTTCTTATGGCATAATGATAATGAGTTGTTGAGGGACAACTTTATTTTTCAGTTATAAGTTATAAAATAAGGGTGTATTTAGTGCGTTTAATTAATTTTTATTTACCATTAAGTACAGACGAATAAGAACTTAAAGGCTAGGGCTTAATAGTCAAATAAACTTTGAATGTATTTTGGAGGTAAGAATTATGAGAGTATCGAATCTGGTAAATATTGGACCAAAATTAGAGAGCTTGTTACATGAAGTTGGTATTCACGAAGCAGAAAAGTTAAGAGAGATTGGAAGTGTTGAAGCAACCTATCTTCTTTATCAGAAAGATCAGGACTGTATCAACAAACTATTTGCACTTGAAGGTGCAATACGAGGCGTCCGATGGCATAACATTCAACATGAAGAAAAGATGAAGCTGAAACAAACTTTTGATGAAAGGTGTTTGGATGTGAACGGATGATGGCGGATTGCTACTATAGTGCGTCCATATAAAAGTGAAAATGTTGCGAATGACTGTATTTGAGTTGATAATGGAGGTGGTTTTATTTGAGAGAAATCGTCTATATTTTTGGTCACAAAAACCCGGATACTGATTCGACTTGTTCTGCTATAGCTTATGCGAATCTAAAGAATCAGATAGATTCAAGTCATGAATATGTTCCGGTTTTACTGGGTGAACCAAATAAGGAAACCCAGTTTGTTTTAAAACAGGTTGACCATGAGGTGCCCAGAGTTGTACATCATTTAAAGCCACATGTAACAGATCTTGAGATTAATCAAGTTGGTTTTGTAAAAGAGGCGACTTCCATTAAATCAACCTTAGAAACTATCGTTACACAGGTGGGGCGGTCGATTCCTGTTGTAGGTGTTCACGAACATTTAATTGGTGTTGTTTCTATTTCAGATATATTACCCTTATATATGTCTATGGAAGGACGGAATTTCTTAAAAGATTCATGTACACCTTATAGCAATCTTATCTCGGAATTATCATTAGAGGTATTTTATGGTAAAAAGCCGACAGGTAATGTTATGGGAAGAATTATTTTATTTGATGATATTCAAGATGAGGAAGAATTTTGTAAGAAGGATATTCTTTTTTGTGATGCTAAGACATATATCAGCGGTAAGACAGAAGGCATAGAGGTAGGCGTACTAGTTCTTGCTAATATTGTGGATAAAGAGGGCTTTCAAATTGATGTGAAAGAAACCAGATCGATATTGATAACGGATAAGTCTTTGTGCGCCTTATTAAAGGTCATTAATCAAACAGCACCTATAAAAAGTGTAGTTAAAAAAGATAACCTAGAGTATTTTTCAACTTATGAGACCATTGAAGATGTTAAAAGAAATATGTTGACTTCAAAATTCAGACGATTTCCTGTTGTCGATGAAAATGGTTTTATCAAAGGGATGATTTCAAAAGGTGATTTGTTTGAAACCAGACAGAAAAAAGCTATTTTGGTGGATCATAATGAAAAGGGACAATCTATTGATGGTATAGAAGACATTCATCTAATGGAAGTCATAGATCATCATCGGGTGGCAGATATCCAGACTATGGGGCCTTTGTATTTCAGAGTGGAGCCCGTTGGATGTACATCTACGATTGTAGCTAAGATATACGAAGAAAAACAAGTGAAGATAGATAAAAAGATGGCAAAAATAATGCTGAGTGCCATTTTATCAGATACATTGCTTTTTAAATCGCCCACATCTACAGAAGTGGATGAAGGGATGGCCAATAAACTTGCAAAAATCGCAGGTGTTGATATTCAAATGTACGGTATGCAACTTATTCATGCAGGTGCAGATCTTGAAGGATTGACGGCTATGGAAATCTTAACCACAGACCTAAAACATTTCACCTTTGGAGATAATAGAGTCATCATAGCTCAAACCAATACCAGTGACTTTGACGGATTTTTCAAAGTATATGATGAAGTTTTACAAGCGATGCGCAATATGAGCGATGATCAGAAAGTGGATTTGGTTGTGCTATTGGTAACGGACGTTGTTATGGGTGGTACTGAGCTTATAGCCGTGGGACCAGCCAAGTGGATTGTAGAACAAGCCTTCAAAGTACAGTCAACTGAAAACAGCATCTTCTTGCCTAATGTATTTTCGAGGAAAAAACAAGTGGTGCCAAACCTAATGAAAGCGGCCAAACTATAGAACGACTTATTATTCAAGTTAAATACTTGAATAATAAGTCGTTTTCTTGTTCTATTGGAGCGTGTCCAGCAAAGCCGGTGTAAGTCCGACTTACGAAACCGCCAAGGGGCGTGATAGATATATGACCACGTACGGTTTGATGAGGAGGTTCTGGCAGAGGCATTGCCAAAGCCAGAACTTTACTCTACAAGTCTATGCTATATTAATGTGCTGAAGCGTCGCATCTTTGTTCCATTAGTCGCTAATTAATAAGTTAAGAACAAATCAATATCTTTTTTGATTAACTCTAGTGAAGCTCTAAAAAAATCAGGGTTGTGGGCATCGACACCAACAATGGATAGAACGTCTTTGATATTGCTTGAACCGGTTGCTTTAAGAAGTTCATCATACTTAGGTATAAAGCCTTCCTGATTTTCAAGGTACATGGCGTAGAGCCCCTTCGCAAATAATAAGCCAAAAGCATAGGGGAAGTTATAAAAGTTATAATCAGCAGAATAATAATGAGGTTTACAAACCCACATATAAGGGTGTAAAGAATCATGGTTTAATCCATCCCCATAAGCTTCTTTTTGTGCATTTAGCATCAAGGTATTCAACTCTTTAACAGAGAGAGAAGCAAAGTTGCGTTGTTTGAAAAGTTCGGTTTCGAAAAGATAGCGGCTATAGATGTCAACGATAACTTGACAAGCGCTCATTATTGCGTTCTCAATAATGACAATGGCTTCATCTTGCGTAGCATGATTCAAAGCGGCATTGTTAACAATGGTTTCACAAAAGATGGAGGCAGTTTCTGCTAGAGGCATAGGGTAGTCACTGTTGGTTTGGACCTCATCTTTAAGACATTCACCATGGTAACCATGGCCAAGTTCATGGGCCAAAGTGCTAACATCGTTAAAGTTGTTGTTGAAATTGGCCATGATACGGCTTTCGGAAACACAGTGGATATTGCTACAGAAAGCGCCGGAAGCTTTACCTTCCTTTGGGAAAGGGTCAACCCAATCCATTTTAAAGGCTTTTTTGGCATAGTCGCCGAGAACATGACTATAACTTGAAAAATTTGAAATAATGAAATCTTGTGCTTCTTCATATGTATATGTCATATGTACATTACCTATTGGGGCAAATAAATCATAAAAGGGTAGACCATGGTCATGGCCGAGCATTGTTGCTTTTTTCTTAAGATATGCCCTAAAATGGGGTAGGTATTCAGAAATAGCGGTCATCATGGCATCAAGTGTTTCTTGATCCATTCGGGCATTTTTTAGAGTCATTTCAAGAGGTGAAGTGTAACCGCGTTTTTGTGCCACAGTTATAACTTCACCTTTGATTGCATTTAATGCAGCAGCAGAAATGGTGTCTATTCGCTTGTAAGATTCAAGTTCTGCCTCGTATGCGCGACGACGCTTCTCGCCGTCTGGATCATAAGCGAGGCTTCTGACAATAGATATAGGCAAGACATCACCGTTCACAGAGGCTGTTAAAGAGGCAAGGGTTGCTTCTTGAAGCTTACTCCATGCATTGGAACCTGTATTGCGCATGTGGGCAAGAAGGGACTCCTCAGCATCACTTAGCATATACTTTGCATCATCTCGTGCATTTAGAATTGCAAACGAATAAGGTTTTAACTGAGGTGTGCTATTTATAATTGTCTCTAAGTCAGATATTGTACCTAACCATTTTTTGAAACCAACAGTAACAAGTGTAAGTATGGGGTCATATCCTTCCACGGTTTCGATAAGTTTTAAGGCCTTTGAATTTTTTGTATCTACAGAGTAGGTGAGCTGGCCAAAGTTGCCTAATGCCTCGAGAATAGCTTCTAAAGTATCCATAAGTCGATAATATCCGAGTATTTTTTCCTCTACGGATTTTGGAGCCTCTAAATCCACATTTATGTAATTCTGAGCTTCTTCCATGAGTTGATGAACGGTATTTTGATCCGTGGTAAGCTTTGGATCTTCAAAAGATGTGTATAAGACATCTAAATTCCACTGTTTCATAGGCCTCTCCTTATATTATATATTTTTGAAACGTTAACCATAGATGGGTAACGACTAAATTGTAACATATCAGAATTATTTATGAAATAGAGGGTTTAAAAAAAAGAAGGAATGGTCTATAATTAATCTAGCGGTCATGAGAGCAAAATGGCTAATTCAAATAAGGAGGTTTCGTATGCCTTGGTGTCCAAAATGTAAAACAGAATATGAAGACCATATAGTACAATGTGTAGACTGTCACATAGATTTGGTCCCGGATTTAGAAAACCATACCTATATGAGAGACTTGATTGCGGTCAAGCCCAATGATTCAGAAGAATTGTTAAGGTATCTCACTTACTCGGGTATAGAAAAAGTAGAAACGGTTCAATTAGAGGATAACTTGGTCATAAAGGTTGGAGAAAAAGAATATGAATCTGCTATGACATACGTTAAAGTCTATATACGTGAACATATGGAAGAAACTAAGGAAGATGATTTCTATTTCGATGAGTACGAAGCAGAGATAGTTGATGTAAAAGGCAAGGTAAGCGAAATGAAATCAACGGTATATACTTTTGGTATTGTAGGAATATTGGCAATCATACTCGGCTTATTAAATTATATGGAGATCATAAAGATCAGTGGGTTTAACAAAATCATGATTTCTTCTGTATTGGTTATTATGGGCAGTATTTTTACTTATATTGCTCTTCATACCAGAAAAGGCATAGAAGTTGCAAAAGCTGAGGGAGAAACAAAAGAACAGTTGCATCATCAAGTAGTAGAAAACTACTTCAATAAAAAATCGGAAGAAGGTTTGTTTGGATTAAGTGGCATTAAGGAAGATGATTTCGATGACCCTGCAATGTATTTTGCAATCATTGATAAAATCAAGGTGCAGGTCAAAGATCAAAATCCTGATGCGCCACCGGCTTTGATTAATGGTGCATGTGAAACTATTTATGAACAAATCAATAAAAATAGAGAAATCATATAAAAAAAGATGGCTACCTTTGACTTAAATGTCAGGTGCCATCTTTTTATTATGTTTGGTCAAGGATTTTAATCTTTTTTAGAATGTTTTTGCTTTGAGGCAATCATTGCTCGTTCATCTAACAAATCTTTTAGAAGCTCGTTAAATGGCCAATTAATGGAAAGCGGTGTAACAACGGCAAATAGAGGACGTGGTAGGCCTAATGTTTTGAAATTGCGAACAAAGTCATTTAATTCTTGAGGTGAGACAGCATTAAGGACAATGGCTTGAGTATCAACCCACTCAATACCGAAAGTTGGTTTATCAGTATGATTGATAAGCCTTTCCAAAGCATTGCCCATTGTTGTGGGTGTTACAAGCACAAGTTCAAATATGTCATAATTAGAGGCATAGTTCTTAATCTTATCCAATGCAGTTTCATCATACCCATAGACCAGGAGACAAGTCTTTCCTTCCGGTCTGTTATTGTTGCTACAATCTATTTTTTCAAAAGCCATAATGTATCCTTTCGTGTTGAGTCTGTTAATAGTTAAGTAAAATTACATTATACCGAAAAAAAGGCTTCATGACTATAGGGATTACATTTTATTTCAGAATAATAGCCTCATATAATAAAAAAAACAGATATTAATGAAAATTTAAAGGAAAATCACCTTTTATGAAGTATATTATAAAATAGATAGAATTTTAATAGATTCAAGCATGGTTAAAGGTCAAAACTAAGTTTTGATACCTTAACCAACTATTTTATGAATCAAAGTCATAAACAGGAGGTACAAAATGAACCTTAGAGAGCAACAGGAAAATTTTGAAGAGCAGTTCTTAAGTGAATATGCCGTGCTTTCGAAAAAATCAACCGGCAGAGAGACGGAAGAGTTACCTTGTGATATAAGAACGGATTTTCAGAGAGATCGAGACCGGATTATTCATTCAAAGGCATTTAGAAGGTTGAAGCATAAGACACAAGTGTTTATTTCACCGGAAGGTGATCATTATAGAACCAGATTAACCCATACTTTGGAAGTTGCTCAGATTGGTAGAACCATTGCAAGAGCATTAAGGTTAAATGAAGATTTGACTGAAGCCATAGCCCTTGGTCATGATTTAGGACACACACCATTTGGCCATGCTGGAGAGCGTGCCCTTGACAATATATGTGAACTTGGCTTTAAACACTATGAACAAAGCATCAGGGTTGTTGAGATGCTGGAGAATAAAGGCAAGGGGCTAAACCTGACATGGGAAGTTAGAGACGGTATATTGAATCATCCAACAAAAGGCGAACCAAGTACACTAGAAGGTAAGATTATAAGATTATCAGATAAGATCGCATATATTAATCATGACATTGATGATGCCATTCGTGCAAAGATTCTAATGGCGGATGACATACCAAAAGCCTATTTAAATGTACTCGGTCAAACGGCAAGACAAAGAATTAATAATATGATTCACGATATAGTGGATAACAGTATTGACAAAAACGATGTTGTTATGAGCCTTACAATGATGGAAGCCATGCAAGAATTACGTGTTTTCATGTTTGAAAATGTGTATATCGGTTCTAAAGCCAAGGAACATGAGAACAAAGCCATTAATATGTTGACGCAACTTTTCTTATATTTTAAAGAAAGGGAGCATCTTCTCCCTTATGAATATTTGGAACGTATTGATAACAAACAAGACACGCTTGATCGTGTGGTATGTGATTATATTGCCGGAATGACAGATCGTTATGCTATCAACACCTTTACAGAGTTATTTATACCATCATCATGGAAAGATTGAATGATTCTTAATGTTGAGACTTTACTCAAAAATTAAAAAGACCAAAGAAAAATAAAGGAAATTTGATAGAGTTGTCGAAAACTACTTAGGTACGACAAAATAGATACGTACACTGGCAGAAAAAGAGGTCAAAAGGATGTTTTATCCAGAAGAGTTGATTGAAGAAATAAGAACTCAAAACAATATCATTGATATAGTAGCAGAGTATGTCCATTTAACAAAAAAAGGTAGTTCTCATTTTGGTTTATGTCCCTTCCATAATGAAAAGTCTCCGAGTTTTTCTGTTAGTGAAGACAAGCAGATGTACTATTGCTTTGGATGCGGTGCCGGTGGCAACGTATATACTTTTATTATGGAATATGAGAATTACAACTTTGTTGAAGCAATAAAAGCATTAGCGGACAGGGCACATATTCAATTACCGGAAATGGAGTATTCAGAAGCCCAGAAAAAAGAATTGAGCTTTAAGCAAAGACTGTTAGATGCCAATAAAGAAGCAGCTAGATATTATTATTATCAAATGATGAACGACCCTAAGAAAAAAGCTATTCAATACCTTGAAAAAAGAGGTATAGATGAAATGAACAGAAAAAAATTCGGATTAGGTTATGCTAATTTTTTTAGAGATGACACTTATAAATATTTGAAAAGTAAAGGTTATACAGATCAAGAACTTTTTGAAGCAGGATTAACGGCAAAAGAAAAGACGAAAAAGGAGACTTATTATGATCGTTTTTTTGATCGTCTTATGTTTCCCATCTTTGATGTTCATAACAGAGTAATAGGTTTTGGTGGCCGTGTATTAGGTGATAGTAATCCAAAATACTTAAATACAGGAGAAACCAAGCTTTTTGATAAAAGTCGCAATCTATATGGCATGAATATTGCCAGAATGACACGAAATAAAAAGTTGATAATCGTAGAAGGATATATGGATGTTATTGCTCTGCATCAGGCAGGATTCACTACAGCCGTTGCATCCTTAGGCACAGCGTTTACAACCGGACATGCCAGTTTGATTAGACGTTATGCAGAAGAAGTGGTGATTGCATATGATTCGGATGACGCAGGTATAAACGCCACTCTAAGAGCGATTCCCATACTTAAGAAGGCAGGCATAAGTGTTAGAGTGTTAAGTGTCGAAGGTGCCAAAGATCCAGATGAGTATATCGAGTTATTTGGTGCTCAAGGCTTTTTAGATTTGATAGAACGAGCAGAACCCAGCTTCATGTTTGAAATTAGGCAACTTGAAAAATCTCATAACCTAAAAGACCCGGAAGGTCGAACTAATTTTGATTATGCTTTGGCCAAAAAAATCTTAACCCTGGAGAATGAAATCGAACGAGAGAACTACTTGGATGCTGTGATAGATAAATATAATATTAAAAGAAGTGCAATGGAAAGTCTTCTCGGAAAGATTGGAAAAAACATTGGTATAACCAGTCAGCCTAAAGATCAAAACGATGGGACAACAAGTAGGGATTCAAAGGATGTTATCATGAGGGCTCAAAAAAACATGTTAACATTGATCACAAGTCATCAAAAAGTCTATAATGCCATTAAAGAATTAATTACACCGGAGGCATTTTCAGACAACACATATCGAAAAATGGCACAAATGGTTATGGAAGCCTATGAAATGGATGAACCTATTGAGCCGGCAAGTTTGATTCAACAGTTTGATACCATAGAAGAACAGAATATGATTGCAAATGTATTCAACAACAACATGCCCATTGAACACGCTGGACAGTTTGAAAAAATGATTCGAGAGAACATTCAAATCATCAAGCGGCAACATATAGAGCAACTATCCAAACAAGTGAATGACCCGAAGCAGTTACAAGAGATGATCAATATGAAAAGACAGCTAGATAGCTTAAATATATCACTTGATTGAACCAACCATAATCTATAAGATTAAGGAAAGGATTGAAAAAATGGCTAAAAATAAACCTGAAGTTGAAACATCTGAAGAGGATATAGCATTGTTTCAAGAGAAACTTGCAGAATTATTGAATATGGCAAGAGGAAAAAAAGATGTTCTTGAATATGCGGAGATAGAAAGACATTTCAAGTCTCTTGAGTTAACACCGGACCAAATTGAGCTTATTTATGAGTTTCTTGACAAAAATGATATCGATGTTTTAGGTATGGTATCCGATGAGGATGAAGTTATCGAAGAAGAAGAAGAAGAAATCGAACTGGACTTATCCTTGCCGGATGGTATTAATATCGATGATCCTGTACGCATGTATTTAAAAGAGATTGGGAAAGTAAGTCTTTTAACGGCTCAAGAAGAAATCGATCTTGCCAAAAGAATGGAAGATGGAGATATTCAAGCAAAACAACGTTTAGCAGAGGCCAACTTGAGGTTGGTGGTTAGTATTGCAAAACGTTATGTAGGGCGGGGGATGCTGTTTTTAGATCTTATTCAGGAAGGCAACTTAGGTCTGATTAAAGCAGTTGAAAAATTCGATTATAGAAAAGGCTATAAATTCAGTACCTATGCGACTTGGTGGATACGACAGGCCATTACAAGAGCCATAGCCGACCAAGCTAGAACCATACGTATACCGGTCCATATGGTTGAGACCATAAATAAGTTGATTCGTGTCTCTCGACAACTTCTTCAAGAGTTAGGAAGAGATCCGTTACCGGAAGAAATTGGCGAAGAACTGAACATGCCGGTTGAAAAAGTTCGAGAAATTCTTAAGATATCACAAGAACCAGTTTCTTTAGAGACACCAATAGGTGAGGAAGAAGACAGTCACTTAGGTGACTTTATTCAGGATGATAACGTACCTGTTCCAGCAGAAGCAGCAGCTTTTACCTTACTAAAAGAGCAACTGGTTGAAGTGCTTGATACTCTAACAGACCGAGAACAAAAGGTCTTAAGGTTAAGATTTGGATTGGATGATGGGCGTGCAAGAACACTTGAGGAAGTTGGCAAAGAGTTTAATGTGACAAGGGAACGTATCAGACAAATTGAAGCCAAAGCTTTAAGGAAGTTGCGACACCCAAGCCGCAGTCGTAAACTAAAAGATTACTTGGAATAAAATGTATGGTCTAAGGTCTTGGTTTTGGGGTTATCTCCAAGACCAAGACCTTTCATTTTTAAAAAGTATAGTTAAAGGGTCAGGACTAAGTATCAAATAGTAAAATAAAGGGGGATGACGATGTTATCAAATCGTTTACAGGCTATAGCAAAAATGGTACCTCATAATTCTATAGTTGCCGATATAGGAACAGACCATGGCTACTTACCTATAGCACTAGTCAAAACCAATCAAGTAACTAAAGCTTATGCGATGGACATCAATGAAGGACCGTTGATGAAGGCGCGTGAAAATATAATATC
This sequence comes from Petrocella sp., assembly GCF_059865615.1. NCBI lineage: Bacteria > Bacillati > Bacillota > Clostridia > Lachnospirales > Vallitaleaceae > Petrocella > Petrocella sp. The sequence goes on from NZ_JCBCDA010000084.1 coordinate 12,974, forward strand.
TTATGGATTGGACAATCAAGTCATTGCAATCAGATCGCCGGGTCTTGAGCATTTGCCAATGGATGTGAATGCTGTCGTTATAGCAGGGATGGGTGGCATTTTGATTGGCAATATATTAATGACATCTAAGCAAAAACTCGGTTATGTAAAAGACCTAATTCTATCACCTCATTTGGATGTACCCCATGTCAGAAGAACGGTTCATGTTTTGGGGTATAGGATTATTGAAGAAAAAATGATCATAGATCAAGAAAAATACTATACAATTCTTAAGTGTAAACAAGGCCAAGAGGTCTATACGGATTTAGAATATGAGTATGGGAAAAAGTTGATGGAAGAGGGTACGGATACTTTTTTGGCTTATTTAGAGGCAGAAAAAAGTAAGCTAGAAAAAGTCATAAAACGTCTTAATACAATAGATGCAAAAAGTACAATTGGAAGAAGCGCCGTTCTAAAAGACAGATATAAGACGATTGCAAAACTAAGGAGGCATCATGAAACTAAATGAAATTATTAAGATAATAGAAAATGTCATCCCTAAGGAGGCTATTGAGCCTGGAGATCCAAGCGGTCTTCAAATCGGTAAATATCAAAAGGATATAAGACATATTAGGGTTGCCTTAGAAGCATCCATAGATGTGATAAAAGGTGCTATAAAAGATAATGTCGATATGCTTTTTGTACATCATCCTTTAATATATTCACCAATTCAGAGTATCTGTGATGACACGGTTTTCGGTTATAAAATACAGGAATTGATTCGTCATGATATAGCGCTATATGTGGCACATTCCAATATGGACCGAGCTACTAATGGATTAAATCGCTATTTTGGGAACAAAATAGATTTAGAGCATATTACTGAAATGTCAATAGATAGCCAGGGTTATACCTTATCTGGCTGCTTGAAGAAACCAATGAATCTAAAAGAATATGCTACATTTTTGGGAAATCACTTATCAGCACCCAATCTAAAGTATGTTGGGGAAGATTCTAAAATTATTAATAAGGTAGCGTTTGTAACAGGAAGTGGTATGTCTCTTCTGAGAAAAGAGATGTTTGAAGAAGTGGATGTGTTTTTAACAGGTGATTTAAAGTATCATGATGCTATGTGGGTTTATGAATCTGGATACAGCGTTATTGATGTCACCCACTACGGAAGTGAAGCTATGGTTACAGAACTCATGTATGAACTGTTAGTAGAACATATGGACAAAAGTGTTAGCTTAAGCAAGGACAATTATTTAAACAACCCAATAAAAAACTGCGAGGTATAGGAATGAAAGATATGATTAAGATCAACGTGATGAATGAGGAAGTTGAAGTAAAGGCGGGAACCACTTTATTAGAACTGGCATCTGTATATCAATCTCAGTTTCAAACACCCATCGTATTAGCTGTTGTTGATAGTAAGCTTAGTGAGTTGAATCAAAAAATCAAAGAGCCGTGCAAGGTTGTGTTTCTAGATATCTTAAACAAAGATGGATTTAGAACATATCAACGTAGTTTGTCTTTTGTTATGATCAAGGCGGCACATGATGTTATTGGTCATGAAGAACATATCAAAGTTATTGTTCAGTATTCAATTAACTATGGCTTCTATTGCGATATCGAGCCAAAAAGACTTTTGAAATCAGATACGTTGACTAAAATCAAGGAAAGAATGATTGAGCTTATTAATCTCGGTTTGCCCTTTGTTAAGGAAACGGTCAAAACGGATTATGCCATCAAAATTTTTGGAAATCAGTTTATGGAAGATAAAGTGAAACTGTTTAAGTATCGCCGAGTGTCCAATGTTAATTTATACCGTTTTGATGATTTTTATGACTATTTTTATGGCTATATGGTACCAGACACAAGTTATCTAAAAGTATTTGATTTATATCCCTATGAAGGTGGCATGATTTTACAATTCATTGACTTTAAAGATCCGAGCAAGGCAGCTCATTTTGAACCAGACCAAATGCTATTTGAGACCCTGAAAAATGCAACAGATTGGGGGCACTTGATGGAGGTTGACACAGTAGGCGATCTTAATGATGTCATTTCCCAAGGCAATATGAATGAACTTATTATGGTACAAGAGGCACTAATGGAAAAAAAGATTGGTAGAATTGCAGATCGTATTATGAAAGATATTAAGCACAAGAAGTTTGTTTTTATTGCCGGTCCATCATCATCCGGAAAAACAACTTTTGCTCATCGCTTATCGATACAACTTAGGTCTTTAGGGTTAAAACCAAAGCCTATATCTTTAGATAACTATTTTGTTAATCGAGACGATACACCTTTAGATGAAAATGGAAACTATAATTTTGAATGTCTTGAAGCTTTGGATGTGGCTCAGTTTAACCATGACATGCACCAACTCTTAAATGGTGATATTGTATCTATGCCGGTTTTTGATTTTATTTCCGGATTAAGGCAGTATAGAGGTGACACCCTTAAGTTGGAAGACAATACAATATTGGTTATTGAGGGTATACATGGTTTGAATCCAAAGTTATCTTCAGCGATACCTGAAGAAAACAAATATAAAATCTATATAAGTGCCTTAACCCAATTAAACATTGACAATCACAATCGGGTTCCGACAACAGATGCGAGGTTACTTAGACGCATGGTTAGAGACAATCAATATAGAGGCGCCTCCGCAACAAAAACACTTGGGATGTGGCCATCTGTAAGAAATGGTGAAGAACAGTATATTTTTCCCTTCCAAGAGGAGGCGGACGCCATGTTTAACTCATCTCTTATCTATGAATTATCGGTTCTGAAACAATATGCAGAACCTTTATTATTCAATGTTCATAGAGGAAGCTCGGAATACTTAGAGGCCAAAAGATTGATTAAATTCTTGGATTATTTTCTAGGGATATCTAGTGAGAGTATACCGAATAACTCTATCATCAGAGAGTTTATCGGTGGCTCTAATTTCAGGTAACCATAATGAAAATACTCTATGAAGATGAACATATAATCGTTGTTATAAAAGAAAAAGGCATGCCAAGTCAACCGGATTTAACAGGAGATACAAATATATATGAAGAAGTATTTCGACATGTGTGTTCTAAAAAGAAGAATATAAAACTAGGACTGATTCAAAGACTGGATCGGCCCGTCGGCGGGATAATGATGCTGACAAAATCATCTGAGGCCAACAAAGCCTTTGTACAGAAATCATGTCTATCAAAAAAGTACTTGGCTGTTGTTGAAGGGGAAGCGAAAAAAGAGGTAAGGTTAGTAGATTATCTTCAAAAAGTTAGAGGTAATAGGACAATTGTTACTTCAAAGCAGGTCCCACAGGCTAAGGAAGCCGCATTAACATACAAGTGCTTGAAAAAAAGAGTGGTTGATGGAAAAACCTTAAGTTTATTGGAAATTGAATTGGAAACAGGAAGGCATCATCAGATTAGAGCTCAAATGGCACATCATAAATTACCCATAGTCGGTGATACGAAGTACAATCCGATTAAAAAATGTGTCTGGGTTGATATTGGACTACAGGCCTATAAACTTCAAATCCAACATCCAATGACGGGCAGAATATTGTTATTTAAGCATATTAGCAAGGATTATCCATTTGACATTTTCTTTGAAGGTGAAGATGATTATGAAACTTTAAAATAAGTTATCTTAACCGCCTGAATATGTCGTATCATTTGATTTTGATGGCTTATGATGGTATAATGAGTAAAAGAAAGATACTTCCTGGGGTGTTCGGAGAAACCTGTATTTTGAACCTACATTGTAACATTGGGAATCCTATATTTTATGTTGGACGTCAAGCCTTCTTGAATGGAAGACGGAAAGCATAGTGCGGATACCCACCTAGCCGAAGCTAGGGATCAAAATCCGGGGAACGGCATTTCGGGTAATCATTTAAAAAAATAAACTGTTGCTTCCTAAAGACTAGGAAGTAACAGTTATTTTTTAGTTCAAATATAGGGTTTAGCACCTTTATAAATGTGGTTAATGAAGGGTAAGTGCGCTTAAGTCGGATTCGAAATTAGGGTAGGATATGGCAATACAAGAGCTATTTTCAATGGTTGTATTGCCCGTTGCACCAAGTGCTGCAATGGCCAAGGACATAGCTACCCTGTGATCATCATAACTTTTCACTTTTGCGCCCTGTATCCGGTTACCACCAACGATAACCATTCCATCTTTTGTCGCTTCAATATGGATGTTCATCTTTTTCAGTTCACAGACCATGGTATCAATCCGATTGGTTTCTTTAACTTTCAACTCACTGGCATCTTTAATGGTTGTCCTACCTTCAGCATAGGCTGCAGCCACAGCAATAACAGGTATTTCATCGATTAGCGTCGGAATAATATCACCTTCAACTACCGTTCCTATGAGCTTGCTAGACTTGATGTGAAGGTCTGCAATAGGTTCACCGTTGACAGTACGTTCATTTATTACTTCAATAGAACCGTTCATATTTTTAAGTACATGAATAATACCGTCTCGAGTAGGGTTGACACCAACATCCTTTAGAAGAAGGTCACTATTTGGACAAATAAGACCGGCGACCATAAAAAAAGCTGCAGAAGAAATATCAGAGGGTACAACCACATGATTAGCGAATAATTCTTTAATTGGATAGCTGGTTATCAAGGAGCCTTTAATCTCTATGTTGGCACCAAAATGATTGAGCATAATTTCGGAATGGTTTCTAGAGAGTGTGGGTTCTTTCACGTTTGAAGTTGAACCGGTATAAAGATTAGCCAGAAGTATGGAAGACTTTACTTGAGCACTTGCAACTGGAGAAACATAGTTTATAGGCTTCAGTAAGCTTGGTTTTATTAATAGAGGTGCAAGACCGTTACCGGATAAACTACGAATGTTTGCATTCATAGAAGTTAGTGGACGTATGATACGGTCCATAGGTCGTTTTCTAATTGAGGCATCACCAGTTATTTCAACTTCGAAAGTCTGTCCGGATAATATACCGGATATTAGACGCATTGTAGTACCACTATTGCCAACATCTAAAATAGAATACGGTTTTGTTAATCCATAAAGACCCTTACCTTGGATGGTCACTTTATCCTGAACTTGTTCTATGTGTATGCCCATTTGTCTGAAACAAGTAATGGTTGACATACAGTCTTCGCCGGTTAAAAAACCTTCGACCGTGGTTGTTCCTTTTGCAAGGGCTCCAAACATAATGGAACGATGGGATATTGATTTGTCCCCCGGTACTTTTAATGTACCTTTTAGTTGTTTTATAGGTTGAATATGCATAAAAACCTCCTCATAAGCTTTATGTGTAGATGGTATAACCAAGATTGCGTAGCAATGTAATGCTCAAGTCCATGTGGCTTTGATCTTCAAAAAGTATATTGAGTACACCGTTATCTATTTCTCTGTTGTTGATGATGCCGATGTTTTTAATGTTGATTTTTGCTTCACTGAGAAGTGTGGCGATTTTTGCTATAATACCGGGCTCATCCTCTACGTCAACACTAAAGCTATATTGCCTTGGGAAAATACCGGATGAGGTATCGTTAAAAGTATTTCTATATGCTTGCGCTTCACTAAATAGTTCGAAAAGATGATGTGCATCTTCTTCTTTAATATAATGCTCTATTGTTATTAGCATGGTTTTATAATAATCAAGTACATCTAAAATGGGTTCTTTATTGCTTAAACATATTTGCTGCCACATTACTGGAGAGGCTGAGGCAATTCGAGTAATATCTTTAAAACCACCTGCCGCAAGTGTATGCATATAACCGTGATCAGTATCTAGGTGCTTTACGGCATTAACAATAAGTGCAGCAAGTACATGCGGTACGTGACTAATTGAAGCCGTTGTTTTGTCATGTATAGAAGCATCCATAATAAGAGGTATACTGTCAATACCAATCACCATATTCTTTAAGACATCAATATCTTCTTGCGTAGACGTTTTGGAGGGGGTTAGTATGTAGAAAATATTTTCGAATAATTGAGATGAGGAAGCTTCATAACCACTTTTCTCAGAACCTGTCATAGGATGTCCGCCCACAAATTTTACATTTGTATTCAAGGTGTCAAGGGCATTATGGATGTCACATTTGGTTGAACCTACATCTGTTATAATGCACTGATCATGCACGATACCAACCAATTTATTAAACATCTCAATATTAATCTTCACAGGACAACATAAGAAGATTAAATCACATAATTCAAAGCCATCCTCTAGAGAGGTTGCAACATAATCTAGAACCCCCTCATTGATAGCTTGATATAGGGGGGCTTGATGAAGGTCATAAGCAATTAATTTTTCGGCTAGGCCGTACTTCCTAATGCTTTTTGCTAAGGATCCACCAATGAGTCCGAATCCAATAAAACCAATCTGCTTAATCATTTCTTTATCCTTTCTTATATGAAAGTTCAACATATTGTTTTGACACATTAACCTTTTCTTAAGGTTAATTACAAAACAAAGTTTCACTAAGTTCACAAGAATATATAGATTTCGTAGAAGCATTCGCAACTATATATTCTTATGAAAGTTCAACATATTGTTTTGACACATTAACCTTTTAAAATGCGTTCTACAACATTGAAGAATGCTTCCATCTGTTCTAGTGTGCCAAGGGTGACACGTTGGAAACCGGGCATACCTAAGTTGTGTCCGGGACGAACGATAAACCCTTTACTTTGAAGTGCTTCAAACATTTCAGGGCTAGGTCGACCAAAATCAATCATGACAAAATTTCCGAAGGTTTTTATATATGAAAGTTTCAGTTGGTGACATCTATCATATGTATAAGCTTTTGAAGCCTCGTTTACTTCATATGTACGCTGAACAAAAGCCTCGTCATCTAGCGCCGCTTGAGCGGCCGCTTGAGCGGCTGTGGTGACGTTGAACGGACCTCTTACACGATTAATTTTTTCGATGATATCCGCATCTGCGATACCATAACCAATTCTCATAGATGCTAGTCCATACATTTTAGAAAATGTCCTAAGCACCATTAGGTTTGGATATTCATGAAGAAGAGGAATCGTTTGAGGAAAATCAGAGTTCCTGATGTACTCAACATAGGCTTCATCCATAACAACGAGAATATCTTTTGGAACACTTTTTAAGAAATTCAGTTGCGCAGTAGCGTTAACCATGGTTCCTGTTGGGTTGTTTGGATTGGCGATGAAGATGATGCGTGTTTGATTTGTTATATGTGCAAGAATGCCATCTAAGTGGAATGTATGAGACTTTAAAGGTACTTCGATGATTTTTCCGCCCATTTGAAGGGTGCCAGCTTTGTACTGGGGAAAGGTGATATCTCCTGTGATGACTTCATCATTTTTAGAAACATAGGTTTTTGTAATCATGTTAATAATTTCATCTGAACCTGCACCAAAGATCAATTGATTTGGGCTTAGATTGTATTTCTTAGCAAGTTTTGCCCTAAGAGCGGTACAGTTGCCATCTGGATAATAACTGGGTTCATTTAGAGATTCAATAATACTTTGTTTAGCCAGCACGGAACATCCAAGAGGGTTTTCGTTAGATGCTAGTTTGACGATATGGGTCAGCCCGTATGCCTGCTTAACTTCATCTATAGATTTGCCTGGAATATATGGCCTCAAGCCTTCTACTTCTTTGCGGTATTTGATCATAATTATAAAGCTCCTCTCAAAATAATGACTATATTATAACATATAATTAGGGTCGAATATATTTTAATGTGAAGATTAAAAGAATATTTTAACAAGAAAAAAACCTTTAAAATAGACATGTTTATGCCTTTTAAAGGGTGAAGTCATATTAACATATGGGAAGGTTGTGTCAACGGTTTAAAGCTTTAACTTGTAAAGCCGATATATGGAAAATTATGACTATTGAATGAAGGTGATAATGTGAGTGACAAAAAAGAAGAATGTAGCATATTATAAGATGGATAGAGTTAAGGTTTTGGTTAACTTGCATAAAAAAACTTTAATAAAATAAAATTCTTTGAAGGAAATAGATGAATAATGTAGAATACTAGAGGTATCAGCAATTTCTCGTAATATAGGACATATACTGTGACGTTCTGTATAAGTGGTCATATCTAGTCAGATAATATGAGTGATAGCGCTAAGGTTTCAAAATACTAACTTAAGATTGGGGGACATACGATGAAGATTTATAAGTCCGAACAGATTCGAAACATTGTATTATTAGGCCATGGAGGAAGCGGTAAGACTACACTGGTGGAAGCTATGGCCCATGTGGATGGCATTGTTAAACGACAAGGAAAAGTGGAAGAAGGCAGTACGATTAGCGATTTTGATAAAGAAGAGATCAAAAGAGGCTTTTCGATTAGTACTTCTTGTATACCTATTGAATGGAAGGAGTGCAAACTTAATTTATTGGATGCACCTGGATATTTCGATTTTGTCGGTGAAGCAAAGCAAGCCACACGTGTAGCCGATAGTGCCATTGTTGTAGTCTCAGGCAGATCAGGTGTTGAAGTGGGGACGGAAAAGGCTTTTGAATACACAGAAGAAATGGAAATACCCAAAATTGTATTTGTGACAGATATGGACGATGATAATGCAGATTTAAGCAAGGTGCTGAACCAATTAAAAGATATTTTTGGCAAATCGATTGCACCGTTTCAAGTTCCGATTAAAGAAGATGAACATTTTGTTGGATTTGTTAACATTATAAAAATGGAAGGCAGAAAATTTGTAAAAGATCATGTAGAGCCTTGTGATATACCAGAAGACTTAATGGATGAAGTCAATGAGGTTAGAGAAATGATCTTAGAGGCTGTTGCAGAAAGTGACGAAGCTTTAATGGAAAAATATTTTGAAGGTGAAGCATTTACACTTGAGGAAATTCAAAATGCTTTACATAATGGTGTAATAGATGGGTCAATCATACCTGTATTGTGTGGTTCAGGAATAAATAACACAGGTGTCACAGTCTTGATGGATTCTTTAGTAAAATATATGCCCTCTCCTAGAGAAGAACACACAAGTGTTTATGGTGAGAATCCGGATACCGGTGAAGAAGTGGAAGTCTTTTGTGATATTAATCATGAGGCAACAGCTCTTGTGTTCAAGACGATTATTGACCCTTATGTAGGAAAGTTATCTCTATTTAGAGTTTATTCAGGCATCATAAAGAAAGACATGCAATTGTTGAATCTCAATAAGGAACAGAAGGAAAAAGCAAACCACATCTATGTATTAAGAGGTAGAGAACAGTTTGAAGTAGATGAGATTCATGCGGGTGATATTGGGGCCTTTGCTAAGATGACAGACGTGAGTACAGGGGATACTTTGTGTGATCCTGCTAAGCCAGTCAAACTACCTGGCATCACATTCCCAGAATCATTAGCATATAGAGCGGTTCTTCCAATCAAAAAAGGTGAAGAAGAGAAGATGACATCCGGAATCCATAAATTAATGGAAGAAGACCCAACCATCAACATCTTTCTGGATACGGAGAACCATCAGGAACTATTGTATGGTGTCGGTGGGCAACATTTGGAGATTATAAAGAGTAAGTTATTGGATAAGTTCAAGGTTGAGATTGAGTTGGTCAAACCTAGAATTCCATATCGGGAAACAATAAAAGCAAAGGGTCAAGTAAGAGGAAGACATAAGAAACAATCAGGAGGTCATGGCCAATATGGTGATGTGGTCATGGAGTTTGAACCTTCAGGTGACCGTGAAAAGCCATTTGTTTTTGAGGAAAAGATTGTCGGAGGTTCTGTACCTAAGAACTATTTCCCAGCAGTAGAAAAAGGCTTGATTGAATCTGTAGATCGTGGTGCATTAGCAGGATATAAGGTTGTAGGTGTGAAGGCAACACTTGTAGATGGCTCGTATCACCCTGTTGATTCATCAGAGATGGCTTTTAAGATGGCAACGATTGCAGCGTTCAAAGAAGCAATGAAAGTCTGCAAACCAATCATATTAGAGCCGATTGCCAGTGTTCGAGTTGTTGTGCCGGATGATTATATGGGAGACATTATTGGTGACCTGAATAAGAGAAGGGGGCGTGTCATGGGCATGAATCCTGTAAAAGGTAAACAGGAAGTTATGGCTGAAGTCCCAATGGGTGAAATGTATGGTTACTCAACGGATTTAAGATCTATGACGCAAGGTAGAGGTATGTTTACTTTGAACTTTGAACGATACGATGAGGCACCGGCAGAGATACAAATGAAAGTTATCGAAGACCGAGCTCAAGATAAGTAAAATCATTATAATTCTATATATAGAAATAATTCAACAGGCTGTACCCGGCGAAGGTATGGTCTGTTTTTTTGTGCATTTTTCATATCCGACCAAATAAGTTGGATATGTTCTTGAAAAATACATGTCAAAGTATTGACAAAGTATCAATGGACATGATAATCTTACATAGAATCATATCCGAGTCATTTAGTAGGAATTATGAGGTGATGTAGTGAAACTCTCAACAAAAGGAAGATATGGACTTAGAGCCATGATTGATCTTGCCATACATTCAAAGGAAAATCAGGTGTCCATCAAAAGCATATCAGAACGTCAGGAAATATCAGAAAATTATCTGGAGAGAATCATAGCGCTTCTTAAAAAAGCAGGTTATGTTAAAAGTACAAGAGGTGCTCAAGGTGGTTACATGCTTACAAAAAAACCGGACCAGATTTCTGTAGGAAATATTTTAAGAGCCCTTGAGGGGGACTTGAATCCGGTAGATTGTTCATTGATTAATGATGAAAAAGTGTGTATGGAATCAAGTTTATGTGTAACAAAATTTGTATGGAAACGTATCAGTGACAGCATTAACGATGTAGTGGACAATATTAGTCTTCAAGATCTTGTGAATGAACAAGTTGAAATAGATAAATCTCAGTCGAGCAGATAGGAGAAAGTTATGAACAAGAAAATCTATTTAGATCATGCAGCAACAACACCTACCAAACCGGAAGTGGTGGGAGTGATGCTACCGTATTTTACTGAAAAATTTGGTAACCCATCAAGTATTTATGAATTCTCAGGGCAAAACAAGGAAGCCATTGAAGAGGCTCGAGAATCAGTAGCAAAAGCTATTGGTGCCAACGAGAGAGAGATTTTCTTCACCAGCGGCGGTACTGAATCAGACAACTGGGCAATTTTAGGTATAGCAGAAAGCTATAAGGCCAAAGGGAATCACATCATCACAACAACGATTGAACACCACGCTGTCCTTCATACCTGTGAGTACCTAGAAAAAAATGGCTATGAAGTGACATATCTGGAAGTGGATAAAGATGGATTGGTTAATCCTAATGACCTCAAAGAGGCTATAAAGGATTCGACCATATTGATAACAATTATGCTAGCCAACAATGAGGTTGGTACAATTCAACCCATAGAAGAATTAGGTGCTATTGCTAAAGCAGCAGGTGTTCTTTTTCATACAGATGCGGTACAAGCCGTTGGTCATATACCCATAGATGTAAATGCGATGCATATTGATCTGTTAAGTATAAGTGGCCACAAGTTATACGGTCCTAAAGGTGTTGGCGCCTTATATGTCAGAAAAGGTATAAAGTTAAAGTCTTATATCCACGGCGGAGGACAAGAAAAGAAACGTCGTGGAGGCACTGAAAATGTACCCGCTATTGTAGGTTTTGGAAAAGCAATCGAATTAGCGGTAACATCTATGGAAGACGAAAGCAAAAGACAGGCAGAACTTAGGGATTACTTAATCGAACAAGTACTAGAAAAAATACCTCATTGTATATTAAATGGACATAGGTCTAAGAGACTTCCCAATAATGTTAATTTTAGTTTTGAATTTATCGAAGGTGAATCCTTGCTAATCATGTTAGATATGAAAGATATATGTGCATCTAGTGGGTCGGCTTGCACTTCGGGATCGTTAGATCCTTCTCATGTATTATTGGGCATAGGCCTACCTCATGAAATCGCCCATGGCTCTTTAAGGATTAGTCTTGGTGAGCAGAATACGAAAGAAGAGATGGACTATTTGGTTGAATCTTTAATCGTCATCGTTGCAAGATTAAGGGAAATGTCACCGTTATATGAGGACTTCATAAAAAATCAAGGTAAAAATGAAAGATAGAGGTGTAATGTTATGTATACTAAAAAAGTAATGGATCATTTTCAAAACCCTAGAAATATGGGTGAAATAGATAATCCTTCAGGCGTAGGTACAGTTGGTAACGCAAAATGTGGCGATATTATGAGAATCTACTTGGATATTAAAGATGATGTGATACAGGATGTTAAGTTTAAAACTTTTGGATGTGGTGCTGCAGTAGCCACCAGCTCTATGGCAACAGAATTGGTAAAAGGAAAGACAGTTATTGAAGCTATGGAAGTGACCAATAAAGCGGTTATGGAGGCACTAGATGGTCTTCCTAGAGCTAAAGTGCATTGTTCACTTCTTGCAGAAGAAGCACTCCAAGCAGCACTGTGGGATTATGCGAAGAAAAACGGTATTGTTATAGAGGGATTAAAAGAACCTAAGCCTTTTGAAGAGCACGAAGAAGAAGAAGAAGAATTCTAGAGGAATATTATGAATACTAAAACAGTTGTAGTAGGGATGTCCGGAGGTGTGGATTCATCTGTGGCAGCCTACCTATTAAAAGAAGCAGGTTATAATGTTATCGGTGTCACCATGCAAATATGGCAAAAAGAAGAAAGAGACATTGAAGAAGAAGAAGGTGGATGTTGTGGCCTCACGGCAGTAGAAGATGCCAGAAGGGTAGCCCAGTCATTAGGTATACCCTATTATGTTATGAATTTTAAGGAAGAGTTTAACCGTGAAGTTATTGATTATTTTGTTACATCTTATAGAGAAGGCAAGACACCAAACCCCTGTATTGCTTGTAACCGAAAAGTGAAATGGGAATCTTTGTTAACACGAAGCATGAATATTGGCGCTGATTATATTGCTACAGGTCACTATGCAAAGGTAGTTAAGCTGGATAATGGCAGATACGCTTTAAAACAATCCGTAACCATAAAAAAAGACCAGACTTATGCTTTATATAACCTAACACAGGATCAGCTAAGTAAGACTTTGATGCCAGTTGGAGATTATGATAAGGATACAGTTCGGATAATAGCAGAAAAAATCAATCTAAGAATTGCCAATAAACCGGACAGTCAAGACATATGTTTTGTACCGGATGGTGACTATGGAAAATTTCTTGAAACCTACACTGGAGAGAAACCCCTAAAAGGTAACTTTGTTGATGAAAACGGTAATATTTTAGGATGCCACAAAGGCATTGTTCATTATACGATAGGTCAAAGGAAGGGGCTTGGATTAAGCCTCGGAAAACCGGGATTTGTAACAGCAATTAGACCGGATACACAGGAAGTGGTTATTGGCGATAATAAGGATACCTTTGCTTTTTCCTTACTAGCCAACCAATTGAACTTTATGCCATTTGAGAAACTGGAAGGCGAAAAGTTTTTTACAGCAAAAATCAGATACAGCCATAAACCTGCCGGTTGTCATGTTAAGATGGTTGATGATGACTTGATGGAAGTGAGATTTGAAGATGCTCAAAGAGCGATTACCCCAGGACAAGCGGTGGTTCTCTATGACGGAGAGCTTGTTGTGGGTGGAGGGACCATCATTCGAGCTCTAAATGAATGATAATAAATAAAAAACACCAATAAATCATTGATTATAAAATCAATGATTTATTGGTGTTTTTTATTGTCACAAAAGGAGCAGAAGACCTAATTAAAGCCAATTTGTTTAGGCACCCTTTTTTGGAATAGAGTATAGGATCTGAATCCAATGTCTTTGAGATGCTTTTCAACCAAATCAAAAGAGGTAGCCACATTCTCTAGTCTATGGGCATCCGATCCGATGGTAAGCAATTCTCCACCAAGCTGATGGTATCTTTTTAGAACTTCATAACTTGGATGGGGTTGATTTAATTTATAAACATAACCACTGGTATTGACCTCAAGGGCCTTGTCTTTACGAATCAAAGTGGTCAAGATTGCATCTAATACATCAGAAAAGTCAGCATAGTTATATTTTTTATAATCATCTTTGCGCCAGTACCTAATGACATAATCGAGATGACCTAAAGCATCAAAGTCATCAAAATGCTGAACATTAAAGAGGGTATCTTCGAAGATGCTGAAATAGCCTTCATTTCGAGTTATACCATCAAAATAAGTGGATTCATAAGGATCTTTACCTTTTGCTAAATGTGTGGAACTAATGATGAAATCAAAAGCATGACACCTGGCCAATTGACGTAAAGATTCATGTAAATGCCTTTCTATTCCAAACTCGATTCCTGTCAACAGATTAAAGTCATCGGTCAATCCAGTTCTTATTTTATCTATGGCTTTTATGTAGTTAAGAACATCTAGCTCACCGGATATGCCTTCGTAATTAAAATCGATATCATGATGGTCAGTAAAGGCCATGGTACTTAAGCCTTTTTTTCTAGCAGCCTCAATCATATCCGACATTGAGGCCTGACTGTCAAACGAAAAATAGGTATGGTTATGTAAATCTGAACGTATCATATAGATTCTCCTTAGTTTTGACGCCTTAACCAAATATGAATTAATTTTAACATAGAATTCGTGGCATATAAACAAAAATTAAGGGAATTCATAAATCACTTGTTTTATGCCTAAGTTACATGGTAATATAGTCTTGGTTATTTACGAGAATATAATATTTATTTTACAAAAAGATGATATTGATTATGATAACGTATCAATGGTTTTGATTTAGGAGGATATTGCAATGGACTGGGTTGGATTTCAAAACGCACTTTTTAATATTTTCGCACTATTTGGCGGATTTGGCATGTTCTTGTACGGCATGCATATCATGGCAGATGGTTTGCAAAAAACAGCCGGAAATAAAATGAAAAACCTACTTGGGGCATTGACCAATAACCGCTTCGTCGGTGTTATTGTTGGCGCACTTGTAACGGCTATTGTTCAGAGTAGTTCAGCCAGTACGGTTATGGTGATCGGATTTGTAAATGCAGGCCTAATGAATCTGGTACAGGCAACCGGTGTTATTATGGGTGCCAACATCGGTACAACCATTACTTCTTGGATTGTCTCAAGTGCGGAATGGATGGTGTTTTTCAAGCCTGAGAAGATTGCCCCATTAATTATGGGACTTGGCGCTAGTGTATTATTTTTTTCTAAAGATAAAAAAAAGAAGCAGATTGGTGAGATTCTAGTTGGTTTTTCACTGATTTTTATTGGCTTGGAGTTGATGAAGTCAGGCATAACACCTTATAGAGACTCTCAAATGTTTAAAGATGCATTCATTGTTCTTGGTAAAAATCCAATTCTAGCTGTTTTTGCCGGAGCGGTAGTGACAGCAATTATTCAAAGCAGTTCCGCATCTGTGGGTATTCTTCAGACGCTGGCGGCAACAGGCATTATTCCTTTTAGCGCAGCTATTTACATTGTTCTTGGTCAAAATATTGGAACAACCTTTACAGCAATGCTGTCTAGTATAGGTGCTAGTAAGACCGCTAAACGAGCGGCCTATGTCCATTTATTGTTTAATGTTTTTGGAACAGTTGTATTTACGGTGGGAACATATATTTATTTTAAATTCTTTGATATGACCCATGGACATACAATTATTACCATGACGCAGATTTCTATTTTCCACACATTTTTTAATGTGACCAACACAGCCATGTTATTTCCTTTTGCAACACAGTTGGCAGCAATCGCTGAGCGAATCGTTCCTGGTGTTGATCGTTTTGTGGAAGATGAAGAAGAGCTTGCTCTTAGGCACCTAGATGAAAGGATATTAGAAACCCCTACTTTTGCCGTAGAAAATGCAATCAAGGAAGTGGCACGAATGGGTGATTTAGCGGTGAGTAACACACAACTGGCAATAGAATCGTTACTTGAAAAGGATACTAAGAAGATAGCTGAAGTCCTAAGTAATGAAAAGAAAATCAATAAACTAGAAAAACTAATTACGGATTATTTGGTAAAAATCAGCAATACCGTTTTAAATGAACATCAAAATCTTGTAATAACAAATCTGTTCCATTCGGTTAATGATATAGAACGTGTTGGTGATCATGCTGAAAATATTGCCGACTTAGCTAAGTATTATGTTGAAAATGAGTTGAAATTCTCAGATGAAGCAGAAGAGGAATTCAAAGTAATTTCAAAATTGGCACTAGATACCATACGCATAGCAATTGAGGCGAGAAGAGATGACAATGCGGATTTGGTAAAAATGGTTGAATCCAACGAAGAAGAAATGGACGTTATGGAAGAACACTTAAGAGGTCAGCACATTAAAAGGCTTGGTAAAAATGTTTGTGATTCTACAACTGGCGTTGTCTTTTTAGACTCCATCAGTAATCTTGAAAGAATTACAGATCATGCATTGAATTTGGCCTATTATGTTAAAGATGAAATTATATAATAATTTGAAGCGGAGTTTTAACTAACTTTTGTCAAGTTCATTAACAGTTTCAATCAAATGAAATCAACACAGCTAAATCTCTGGTCACTATGGTCAATATGAACAAAAAAGTCAACATAACTCTTATGAGCTATATTGACTTTTTTCTTAATGGATCAATTAATTATAGGGAACTTTCTCTCTACCTTCAAATTGACTTCGATTAATCAATCGAGACAATAGTGCGCATGCTTCTGCTCGCGTTAATGCTTTCTGCGGTTCAAATCCTCTGTTTGTTCCTTTCATATATTCTTGTTCAACCGCTATAGCTATATGATTACGTAGTGCAGTTGATATTTGACTTTGATCTGAAAACTGATTTAAATAGTTCAAATTTGCTCTTGAATTTGCTAATCCTTTTGCCTTTACAATAGCTACTGCTACATCTTCACGAACGGCCACTGCATTGGGTTCGAAGCTCATAATGCCTGAACTGTTTCTATAACCCGTCAAATAGTTCTTTGACGATTCCACAACTTGATAAGCCCAGTGATTGGGTGGTACATCTGAAAATGCTGAGGTAATAGGGTTCGTCGCAGGCAATTGAAGCGACAATACAAGTATTTTAGCAAACTCAGCCCTTGATATTGTTTTGTTCGGTTGAAAGGACCCATCCGCATATCCATCTAAAATTCCAAGCTCCACCATTTCCATGATATTTTCATAAGCCCAATGGCTTGTTGGTAAATCACTGAATGCGGATGTTTGATTACTCGATGGGATACTCGGACTGCCTCCACCTGGGGCTTTCCATTCATATACATAGTACGTGCTCATGGAAACGCCACGGTAAAAAGATTGTCGCAAGACGATTTGATCACCTGTATTGCTTCCGGTAGGTGCTGTAGCTTTTATTGTTTTTCGAATTGGATTATAGCTTGTTGAATCATAAGAACCACCAATCGTCCAACTACTATTTTTATCCGTATCTACAAATCGAGTTCCAACTCCCATACCTGGTGCAATATCAACCTTTGGATAAAAGTCTGCTGAAGCAAATGCACTAAAGGTAAAAAATGAAAGAGTATTTTCCGATGCTTGAAGATTCAATGTAAGTGACACTTCTTGACCTTTATAGATAATCTCCGGGGCACCACTGAAAACTGCCGATAGTCTTACACCTTCGCCCTTAACCTTTGTTCCTTGAGAGTCACCTATATATGTTGATTTTACCGAAAAATTACTTTGGTTATATGTTACCTGATTATCATAGGATTCATGAGCATTTGCCGATTTCCATCCTTCATTATTTGGATGATCAATCACACGAACCAATACCCATGCATTTTCTACTTGTGATTCTATAGGCGTTCCCATTCCGATGCTCCCTATTATTAGAATCATCACCATTAACATTACTTGAATCGTTTTTTTCACTTGCTTCATCTCCTTAATTTTAATTGTTTTCAATGTTAACAACAACTCCTGTTTCATATAAAAACTGTTGACATACTTCTTTTAAATCATTTTCACGAACCATCTCATGATAAAAACTTACATGTTTGACATGTTCGCCTTTACCAAAACTTAAATATATTTTTTCTTTGTCCAACACAACGGATATGAGCTTGACCCCCTTATATCCCCACCTATAGCATTTATGTTCAGAAAGCACGCCGAATGTAGAAATGATGACTGCTTTTGAAGAAGTTTGTGTTGGAATGGTTAGTATTGGATTATCTGTAATCAGTTGCTTATCATGATTTTTTTGTTGATACAATATCATAGCAAAGCAAAGTATCACTAATCCTCCAAGCACAAACATAACTCCCATTGATTGTTTCCTCCTTTCTATGCTATATGTGGACATAGTATAGCCCCTTTGGCCCGATTGCACATCGGAAATAAGTATGAATTCAAGAAAAAAAGCCTCATACTAAAGTATGAAGCTTTAAAAAAGCGAATATATTAGCCATATACGGAAATTATTGCAAGTGTTGGTTAAGGCGTCAAAACTATATAGTTGAACTTTCATATACCATATATAGTTACGAATGTATCAACGTAATCTATATATGGTATATGAATTTAGTGAAACTTAGTTTTGACCCATTAACCAAGTGTTATAATGTTTTACAACTTAACTTTGACGTCCAAGCCATAGTGTGCTAATTAACTCTGCACGTGTACTAACTTCGTATTTTGAATAGATATTACCTGCATGCGTTTTTACGGTACTTTCAGTAATTGAAAGTTTTTGAGCAATCATATGATTTGTCTTTCCGGACAAAATTTGTTCCAATACTTCTTTCTCACGATTGGTCAGCATCTCGATTCCTATCGTTTCTTGAATCATTTTTGTTTGCTGAAATTCAGCCATTTGATTATAGGCTTCAAGGTACGTATGACTTTTTAACAATAAAACTAATTGTCGGTTTAGCACTGGCAATAGAAGTGTTGTAATACACAAGACGACTAAGGCGAGCACTGTGATTTCTGTTTTCGAAAATTCATGTTGATTAGCTAAAAATCCAAGAGCACCACCAACTAATACACCTAAAACATTTGCAGATAAGCCAATGCCAAAGACTTTTGAAGGGTTCGTCGTATATTCAAGCATTTCACCCAATACACTCCACCAGAACAAATCAAATACACCAAAACTTCCTAACATTAATGTATTTATAATCAAATATCCGGTTACATTGTGTTCCAAAAGGATAAAACCTACAAAAGCACTCATCAACATAATTAGAGCGATATATAGAAAAGGTGAACGTTTTGCATCAGATGGTAAATAACGCATAATAGCTAAGGCGATAATATACGGTATAGCCCAATACAGCGTTACTATATCTGGCAAATGATTAAACTGCGGATTAATGACTTGGTACATCAGCCCGGAATTAATCGTAATAATAATAACAAAGACAAATAATATTTGAAGTGGTTGTGTTACACCATATGTACTTACAGTTTTCGACGCCTCTTCGACAATGAATTGAGGTTCGCGAATCAATAAACACAAAAAAACCATTCCCCCTAATAGGCACAATAAGGAAAGGATGAGTCCCACAAATGATGACACATATAAATCCACACAATAGATAATAATCATCAATAAATTAGAACAAATCAAAATATCTGCTACTATTTTTAATCGATGCTGTTTCCAAATATACTTCTTCAAATAATAGCCCAAAGTTGTCATTAAGCATCCGCTGGAAAAACCACTGACGATAAGTCCTATTCTCCAGAAAACGGAAGGTAAGAAGAAGAATGGTAGCGTCATAAAAAAACAAATAATTATACTAATAAACCTCACCCTTTGTATAATTACTTGAGATTTTAGAAACCATCCACATGCAAATAACCCTAGAAAATGCGCCATAATTGTAGCGAAAACATATCCCGGAAAATAGATTTCAAAATGATTTAGGATACTATAAAGCACACGCCCTTCAAACAAAAAAGACAATATATATGCAAAAGGCAAAGAAAAACCGCCAACGAAAATTATGTGCTTTATCCTTGTTGTATTCTCATCCATTATTCCTGTCGGAGTATTTTTAGTTTGACTCAACATGATATAAGCACCTCACTTATTATATACTCGATACTTTACCATTTTTTCGTAGTATTTTCAAGGAATTATTTCCAGGTACTATAGGTATTCAGGGATGGTTCTTCTGATTATATTATAAATATGGTTAAAGGGTCAAAACTAAGTTTCACTAAATTCGCCTACCATATGTAGATTACGTTGATACATTCATAACTACATATGGTAGGTGAAAGTTCAACTATATAGTTTTGACGCCTTAACCAAATATATGAGTATATACTAGTTGGGGTGTGAACAATAAGGACTAACCAGAAGAAAGACGATATTTGTATGCTACCTTACTCGACGTTTACGAATTCTTGATATATAATTGTATTATACTAAAGGCACAAATTTACTAGATTTGGATAGGGAGTGTGTATATGAGAATAGCTTTTTTTGATACAAAGCCTTACGACCGTCAATCCTTTGATCAATATATTGATCAATATGATATGAAGATTAAATATTTTGAATCAAAATTAAATGAAGATACAGTGGCTTTGGCAGCGCATACAGATGTTGCGTGTGCATTTGTAAATGACACATTAAATGAATCGGTTGTTAATGCCTTAGTGGATATGGGTATAAAATTATTAGCGCTGCGATGCGCAGGCTATAACCATGTCGATTTTAAAGCGGCATACAATAGATTGCATATTGTAAGAGTTCCGGCATATTCACCTTATGCAGTAGCAGAACACGCAATTGCACTGATGTTTTCTTTGAACAGAAAAACCCATAGAGCATATGTACGAACACGAGATAATAACTTTAATATAAACGGCTTAACCGGATTTGATTTTCATGGTAAAACCGTTGGTGTTATTGGAACAGGAAAGATAGGACGCATATTTATAGATATTTGTAAGGGACTGGGCATGAAGGTGATTGCATATGATATGTATCCATCAGAGATTGAAGGTGTTGAGTTTGTCGAACTTGAAAGTCTTTATCAAGTATCGGATATTATTTCATTACATTGCCCTTTAACCAAAGAAACACATTATATGATTGATGACCATGCAATACAACAAATGAAAGAAGGCGTAATGCTTATTAATACTTCTCGAGGCGCACTTATTCAGACAGAACATCTTATTGATGGATTAAAATCAAAAAGAATCGGGTCAGCAGGATTAGACGTCTATGAAGAAGAAAGTGAATACTTTTTTGAAGACTTTTCATCTGAAAGTATTGATGATGATATTCTTGCGCGGCTTTTATCGTTTAGCAATGTACTTGTGACGTCTCATCAAGCATTTTTGACAAGAGAAGCATTAAGCAATATTGCGGAAACAACTCTAGAAAACATAAAAGCATACCAAGAAGCTAGGTTATTAGTGAACGAAGTATGTTATCAATGCCCGGAAGGTCCGTCTAAGTGCAATAAAAAAGAAACCGGTCGATGTTGGTAGTAGAATATATATCCCATGAAAACACATACAGTTCAAGGAACTTCATAGTCGATACTGGTTTGAGTTATGTTTGTTAAAAGTACAAAATTTCAACTGAAAACCTTGTAATTTATTTGTAAAATGTTATAATAAGAATGTGCTTATTTGTTAAAGCATTTTTTTACAAACAACTTGGGACGAAAAATGACAACAGGGACCCAAAAAGTCCGGGAGTTGATTATGGAAGTATACACAGCCGCTTTACAGAAAATAATTCCAAAAGAGTTAACGGTATTAAGACGTAGATACAAAGTTCTTCGAGGCATTCATCTTTTTCAACCTATTGGCAGACGCTCGTTATCATATCGTTTGCATCTGAGTGAAAAGTTAATACGTACAGATATAGAGTTTATGCGTGATGAAGGCTTTATTTCCTCATCTGGATCAGGTATGATGCTTGAAGCTATGGGTCTTCAATTGATTCATGAACTGAAGGATTTTATGGAACAGATTGAAGGTTTAACAACGATTGAAGAGCAGATTAAAGACATCCTTGAATGTGAAGAAGTTGTAATCGTATCGGGTGATGCAGACCAAGATGATGAAGCTATTTATAATATTGGTCATGCAGCAGCAAAGGTATTACTTAGAAATATCACTGACAATGATATCATTGCATTAACAGGTGGCTCAACCGTACATCGAATGATTGAAGCCATACCTTCAAACCCAATTAAAGCAAAAAATCTATATGTCGTACCTGCTAGAGGCAGCCTTGGAAATAATGTGTCATATCAAGCCAATACTTTGGTAGCCATGTTAGCTGAAAAAATTCACTCTAACTATACTTTATTAAATATTCCAGATAATCTAAGTCAAAAATCCTTAGAAAGTGTAAGGGAAGAGCCGGAGATTCAAGAAACACTTAATAAACTTGTCAAATCCAATATATTAATTTACGGAATAGGGAATGCCTGTAAAATGTCTGAACGCAGGAATCTTGGTGAAGACATTGTCGAATTACTGACGGACGGTCAAGCAACAGCTGAAGCCCTGGGTTATTACTTTAATCAACAAGGCGAAGTGATTTATGCATCTAGATCGATTGGTATAACCATGGATCAAATGACGGAATTAAAATATCCAATAGCGGTGGCCGGAGGGCATAGTAAATCTGATGCAATTTTATCAGTTAAGAAGCTATTAAGTCGTGGATGTGTTATAATGGATGAAGGCGCGGCAAATGGTGTCATAGCACTTTCAAAAAACAATGGTCAATAAGCTGTTTTACAGCTTTAGATTTATGGCTCTTTAACATAAAGGGGCACTAAGTCATAGATAAAAACAATAATATATTCTAGGAGGAAACAAAAATGACAAAAATCGCAATTAATGGTTTTGGACGTATCGGTCGTCTTGCATTTAGACAAATGTTCGATGCAGAGGGTTATGAAATCGTAGGGATCAACGACTTAACAGATGCAAAAACATTGGCTCACTTATTGAAGTATGACTCAGCACAAGGTAGATTTGGTAAAGAAGTTACAGCCACAGAAGATTCAATTATCGTAGAAGGAAAAGAAATCAAGATCTATGCTCAAAGAGATCCTAAAGAACTTCCTTGGGGTGAATTGGATGTTGACGTTGTACTTGAGTGTACTGGATTTTTTGCAGATAAAGACAAAGCTTCTGCACATATTACAGCAGGTGCTAAAAAAGTCGTTATATCAGCACCTGCTACAGGTGATTTGAAAAGCGTCGTATTTGGTGTCAATGAAAAAGTCCTTGATGGTTCAGAAACAGTAGTTTCATGTGCATCCTGTACAACAAACTGTTTGGCTCCAATGGCAGACACCTTGAACAAATTAACTAAAATTGAAAAAGGTTTTATGACAACGATTCATGCTTATACCAATGATCAAAATACATTAGATGCACCTCATGGTAAAGGTGACTTAAGAAGAGCTAGAGCAGCAGCAGCAAACATCGTTCCTAACACAACAGGAGCAGCTAAAGCAATCGGTCTTGTTATTCCTGAACTTAATGGTATTCTTGATGGCGCAGCACAACGTGTTCCAGTTATTACAGGTTCTTTAACAGAACTAGTATCTGTTGTAAATGGTGAAGTGACTGTAGATCAAGTCAATGCAGCAATGAAAGCAGCATCAAACGATTCATTCGGTTACAATGAAGAGCCAATTGTATCAACTGACGTTATCGGAATTACTTTCGGTTCATTATTTGATGCTACTCAAACAAAAGTAACACCACTTGGTAATGGTCAATCACTTGTTAAAACTGTTTCTTGGTATGACAATGAGAATTCCTACACTAGCCAAATGGTTAGAGTTATTAAATACTTAGATGAATTGAGTAAGTAACCTCAATAAGTATAACAGAATTTAATATGATCCATAAATGGGTCCGGTCTTGTAGCTTGACTATGCGGCCGGGCCCATTTTGTTTAAATTCCAATAATGGTTAAAGGGTCAAAACTAAGTTTCACTAAATTACATACCATATATTGGTTACGCTAATATATTCGTAACTATATATGGTATGTGAAAGTTCAACGATATAGTTTTGACATTTTAACCAATAATACAACTTATATTATAGCCTATATTATTAAGATATTAGAAGGGAGCAGTACATATGTTTAGTAAAAAGACAGTAGAAGATATTCAAGTAGCAGGTAAAAAGGTATTAGTAAGATGTGACTTTAATGTTCCGATTATTGATGGTGCAATAACAGATATAAACAGGCTTGAAGGTGCATTACCAACCATTAATAAGCTGATTAGTTCAGGAGCAAAGGTGATTTTGTGTTCACATCTAGGAAAACCAAAAGGTCCGGACGCAAAATATTCATTAGCACCAGTTGCGATTAAACTTTCTGAAATGCTGGGTAAAGAAGTAGTTTTTGCAGCAGATGATGAAGTAGTAGGAGCAAAAGCAAAAGCAGCCGTTGAAGCGATGAAAGACGGCGATGTTGTACTTTTAGAAAACACAAGATTTAGAGCAGAAGAATCTAAAAATGGTGAAGCTTTCTCAAAAGATCTTGCTTCTTTGGCACAGATTTTTGTAAATGATGCTTTTGGTACGGCACATAGAGCACATTGCTCTAATGTTGGTGTTACAGAATATATGGAAACCAGTGTTGTTGGTTATCTAATGCAAAAAGAAATTGACTATCTTGGTAATGCCATTGAAAGTCCAGAAAGACCTTTCATTGCTATTCTAGGTGGTGCAAAAGTTTCCGATAAAATCGACGTTATTAACAACCTTCTTGATAAAGTCAATACAATTATCATTGGTGGTGGTATGGCTTATACATTTTTAAAGGCTCTTGGAAATGACGTAGGAAGTTCACTACTTGAAGGTGATAAATTAGGATATGCCCTTAAAATGATTGATAAGGCAATGGAAAAGAATGTAAGATTCTTATTACCAATTGATCATGTTGTAGCAAAAGAATTCAAAAATGATACAGAATTCAAGACGGTTCACCGAGGTGGCATTGAAGGTGAATGGATGGGTCTAGACGTTGGTCCTGAAACTCAGACATTATATGCAGATGCAATCAAAGATGCAAAAACAGTTATATGGAATGGCCCTATGGGTGTGTTTGAATTTGAGAATTTTGCAAATGGTACAAAAGCGATTGCTCAAGCACTTGCAGACTCAGATTGTATTTCTATAATCGGTGGTGGTGACTCAGCAGCAGCTGTAAATCAACTTGGATTTGGTGATAGAATGTCTCACATATCAACAGGTGGTGGCGCTTCCTTAGAGTTTTTGGAAGGTAAAGAATTACCGGGGCTTGCAGCAGCTGACAACAAATAGATTATATAATATTATGGAGGTAGTAAAATGCGTAGAATGATTACGGCAGGAAATTGGAAAATGAATAAAACCCCAAAAGAAGCGGTGGCTTTAATTGAGGCGTTGATACCACTTGTAAAATCAGAGGATACAGATGTTGTTTTTTGTGTACCTGCAGTGGATTTGGTGGCTGCGGTTGAAGCGACTAAAGGTACAAATATTGCAATAGGTGCTCAAAATATGCATTTTGAAGACAAGGGTGCTTATACCGGTGAAATAGCAGCAAACATGTTGACTGAAATCGGTGTTAAGTATGTTGTAATTGGTCATTCAGAAAGACGTGAGTATTTTGCTGAAACCAATGAAACAGTTAATAAAAAAGTTATAAAAGCGCTAGAGTATGGTATAGTACCGATTTTATGTTGTGGAGAATACCTTGAACAAAGAGAACAAGGGGTAACTGTTGATCTTGTGAGACAACAAATCAAGGTTGGCTTACTTAATGTATCTCCAGAAGAGGCTAAAAAAGTGGTTATCGCTTATGAGCCAATTTGGGCGATTGGTACAGGTGTGACAGCTACAAGTGATCAGGCAGAAGAAGTATGTGTTGCTATTAGAAAACTGCTTGTTGAGCTTTATGGAACAGAAGTTGCCGAGGCTATGAGAATTCAATACGGTGGTTCTGTAAATGCTGGAAATGCAGCTGAATTATTCTCAAAACCAAATATTGATGGTGGTTTGGTTGGTGGTGCTAGCCTAACAAACGGATTTGGCGATATCGTAAATTTTAAATAAAGTTAAAGGGTCAAAACTAAGTTTCACTAAATTCATATACTATATATAGATTACGCTGATACATTAGTGACTATATATGGTATGTGAAAGCTCAGCGATATAGTTTTGACGCCTTAACCTAAATAATAATAAACCATAGTTAAAGTATCGAAGGGTTGCATCCGGCAACCCTTTGCAATACTTTATAAAAATCTTATTATGAGTGATTCAAACTTTTCATTGAATATGGTATAATGATAACCATAATCAGTACTTAATGCTTAAGCTTTTTCATATCATATTGTGCAAGTGCTTAAACATTAAGTAATGGTTAAAGCATTAAAACTATATAGTTAAACTTTAACCAATAAATAATAGTATATACAAAGAAAAGGAGTAATGATGATGATAAAAAAACCAACAGTATTAATGATCTTAGATGGATATGGCCTAAATGATAAAAAAGAGGGCAATGCCGTGTATATGGCAAATAAGCCAATAATGGATAAAATAAGTTCAACCTATCCTCACGTAGAGGGGAGAGCCAGTGGGCTTGATGTAGGTTTACCTGACGGTCAAATGGGCAACTCGGAAGTGGGTCATCTTAATATTGGTGCAGGTAGAGTTGTATATCAAGAACTTACAAGAATAACTAAATCCATAAAAGACGGAGATTTCTATGAAAATCCGGCATTGCTTAAGGCAGTTAACAATTGCAAGGCAAATAATAGTGATCTTCATTTGTGGGGCCTAGTATCTAATGGGGGTGTACATAGCCATAATGAACATTTGTATGCATTATTAGAGCTTGCTAAAAAAGAAGGTCTTGAAAATGTTTATGTCCATTGCTTTTTAGATGGACGAGACACACCACCGGCTTCCGGTATTGAGTTTGTTACGGAATTACAAAATAAAATGGATTTGTTAAAAGTCGGTAAGATTGCTTCTGTTCATGGGCGTTATTATGCTATGGATAGAGATAATCGATGGGACCGTGTGCAATTAGCTTATGAAGCTTTGGTTGAAGGTATAGGTCAAACAGCGAATTCGGGTATAGAAGCAGTTAAGAATTCATACGAACAAGGCAACAATGATGAATTTGTACTACCGACGGTTGTTATAGAAGATGGGAAGCCTGTGACAACGGTTAAGAATGGTGATTCTGTTATTTTCTTTAATTTCAGACCGGATCGTGCACGTGAACTGACCAGAGCTTTTTGTGATGAGAAATTTGGAGGCTTTGAAAGAAAACAGGGTTTGATGAAACTTGTGTTTACTTGTTTTACCAATTATGACATTACAATAAATAATAAAGAAGTAGCCTATGGTAAAACTTCTTTAACCAACACGCTGGGAGAATATATTTCAGGTCTGGGTAAAACCCAATTGAGACTGGCAGAAACAGAGAAATACGCTCATGTTACCTTTTTCTTTAATGGAGGTGTAGAGGTTGCTAATCCTGGAGAAGACCGAATACTTGTGCCTTCACCAAAGGTTGCGACTTATGATTTGCAACCAGAAATGAGTGCATATCAAGTTAGTGATGAGTTGGTAAAAGCAATTAAAGGTGGCAAGCATGATCTGATTATTGTTAATTTTGCAAATCCGGATATGGTCGGACATACGGGTATCGAATCGGCGGCAATTAAAGCGATTGAGACCGTTGATCAATGTGTTGGAGCTGCTTATGAAGCCTTACTTGAAGTGAATGGTGTTATGTTCATATGTGCGGATCATGGAAATTCTGAACAACTTATTGATTATACGACCCATCAGCCCTTTACGGCACATACAGTTAATCCCGTACCATTTATATTAGTAAACGGAGATCCTGGCGTGACTTTAAGAGAAGGTCAACTGGCAGATATTGCACCAACCTTATTAGACTTAATGGGTATTAATATACCTGATGAGATGACCGGTACCTCTTTACTAGTAAAACCTTAAATAAAAGCATATTATGGTTAAAGGTCAAAACTAAGTTTCACTAAATTCACATACAATATATAGATTGTGTTGATGCATTCATAACTACACATTGTATGTGAATGTTCAACTATATAATTTTGACACCTTAACCATATTATTACAAAAATATATTCAGTTTATTAAGATGGTAGTTCTCATTTGACCTATCATCTTTTCCTATGTTATGAAAAGGCGTCGAAAGAATATAAAGTACTTTCTTAAAGATTTATATGTGCTAGGGTTGACAAAAAACAGTTATTCAAGTAAAATTACTTTGAAAATCAAAGTAATTTTGATAGGAGATTAAACATGATAGTTGAACCGAAAGTCAGAGGCTTTATATGTACCACAGCTCACCCGGTAGGATGTGCAGCAAGTGTCAATCATCAAATAGCTTATGTAAGAAATCAAGGCAATTTAGATGGCCCTAAGAATGTACTGGTTATAGGTGCATCAACCGGTTATGGTTTGGCAACAAGAATCGTGTCCATGGCGGGCAGTAGTGCAAATACGCTTGGCGTATTTTATGAAAGAGAATCCAATGGAAAAAGGACTGCTACGGCGGGTTGGTATAATACGGCAGCTTTTGAAGTAGCGGCATCCAAAGCCGGATTATATGCGTCGAGCATAAATGGGGATGCCTTTTCACATGAAATTAAAGATCAGACGATTGAAAAAATCAAAAATGAAATGGATAAAATAGATCTTGTAGTTTATTCATTAGCTGCACCAAGAAGGATTGATCCGGATACAGGCGAGAAGTATGGGTCTGTGTTAAAACCCATCGGAAAATCTTATACAAATAAATCTATTGATGTCATGCAAGGTCAGATAACAGAAGCCACCATTGAGCCAGCAAGTAAAGAAGAAATCGAAAATACGATAAAAGTTATGGGTGGCGAAGACTGGGAACTATGGATTAAGAAGCTAATGGATGCAGATGTGTTGGCCGAAGGTGTAAAAACGATTGCCTATTCTTATATAGGACCGGACATTACTTTACCAATGTATCGTGAAGGTACTATTGGTAAGGCAAAGGAACATCTAGAACAAACTGCAAAGGAGCTTACTGAATTACTAAAAGATCTTAATGGTGTTGCATTTGTGACGGTTGCTAAGGCGTTGGTGACTCAAGCCAGTGCGGCGATTCCTATCGTACCGCTCTATATTGGTGCATTATACAAGGTTATGAAGGCAAAAGGTACCCATGAAGGGTGTATTGAACAGATTTATAGATTATTTAGAGACTTTTTATACGCCAAAGAGTTTAAGACAGATGAAGAAGGGCGTATTCGTACAGATGATTATGAAATGGAAGCAGATGTACAGCATGACGCGATTGCTCTATTTGATCAAGTGACCACAGATACTTTGCAGCAAGTGCTGGATATTCAGTCTTATCAAGATGAGTTTTTTAAGCTTTTTGGATTTGGATTTGATGAAGTGGATTATGGGCAAGATGTTGAGGTTAAGGTGGATATACCGAGCATTGAGTTATAAGGGGTATACATAAAGATCCTATGAAAACCCTTCCACTGTATGTATGACTAGGGCCTCCGATTGGTGCGTCCTGCACCAAAAATCGGCGGACGGCTCCTACTGTCTTGCAAATTTCATAAGAAAGTATTCATTTAGGTGTCGTGTCTCGAAGATTGACATGATGCATGAAGTTACTTTCTTATGAGCCTGTTCATACACACAGTTCCAGGAACTTCATAGTCGATGTTGGTAAAATATGGAACTTATTTAAATGATTATTATGAATAACGAGGCTATTAATAGCAGTAAGTATTTATTCTCGCAGATTTTCTAAGGAGAAAGACTGGGAGAAGAATACTTACTGTTTTTGCATATAGATAGATTGTAACAATATGTCTAGTTAAAAAAGACTATAGTTGATGAAAATCATTCTCATAAAACAGTTTTCAATCTTGTACGATTATAGTATAATGAAATAGGAAGCTGGACAACTCGATTGGGTATGGTCCTAAATAATTATATATATGAAAGGAGTCATATTATGAAACTGTATTATGAGATTACGGATATATTTGCAAGAGAGGTATTGGATTCAAGAGCGAATCCTACTATCGAGGTCGAAGTTGTTGTGGATGATCAATATGTGGGGCGTGCTATAGTACCATCGGGTGCATCGACGGGTGCATTTGAGGCTGTCGAACTTAGAGATGGCGGCGATCGATATATGGGTAAAGGAGTTCAAGATGCGGTTGATAATGTTAATGATATTATTGCAGATGAACTGATGGGTATGAATGTTATTGATCAGCGTTTGTTGGATGAAACGATGATTGCTCTTGACGGAACGGATAACAAATCAAAGCTGGGTGCGAATGCGATTCTAGGTGTGTCTATGGCAGCTGCAAGAGCGGCAGCTGAAGCACTTGGGTTACCGCTGTATCAATATTTAGGTGGCTTTAATGCACATACTTTACCTGTACCCATGATGAATATTATTAATGGTGGTGAGCATGCGGATAATACTATAGATTTTCAAGAGTTTATGATTATGCCGGTTGGAGCAGATTCTTTTAGAGAAGGTCTTCGTATTTGTTCTGAGATTTACCATAACCTTAAAAAAGTCTTGAATTCAAAAGGCTTATCAACGGGTGTAGGCGATGAAGGTGGTTTTGCACCTAACTTGTCTTCTGTTGAAGAAGGCATTGAGATTATTATTGAAGCAATAGAAAAAGCAGGCTACAAACCAGGTGCTGATGTAGGTATTGCAATGGATACAGCATCAAGTGAGCTTTATGATGCTAAAACAGGTAAATATCACTTCCCAGGCGAAAGTAAAGTAAAAGGTCATGAAGTTATTCGTACTTCTGATGAACTGGTAGCTTTGTTTTCTGAACTTGTTGATAAATATCCAATTCTTTCAATTGAAGATGGTCTTGATGAAGAAGATTGGGAAGGTTGGAAAAAACTAACAGATGCTATTGGAGACAAAGTTCAACTTGTAGGCGACGATCTTTTTGTTACCAATACCACCAGATTATCAAAAGGTATCAAAATGGGTGTGAGTAATTCCATACTCATTAAAGTGAATCAGATTGGTACACTTACTGAGACCCTTGACGCCATTGCAATGGCTAATAAGGCTGGTTTTACAGCTGTTGTTTCTCATCGTTCAGGAGAAACAGAAGATACGACCATTGCAGATTTAGTTGTAGCTATGAATGCAGGGCAGATTAAGACTGGCGCGCCATGTCGATCTGACCGTGTAGCGAAGTACAATCAGTTACTACGTATTGAAGAAGAACTTGGAGAGGTTGCCTATTATCCGGGACATGATGCATTTTAGTAGATGATTATATGAAGGGTTATCGGTTAGGCAATCGGTAACCCTTTTATTCTTAGGCCTTTATTGTTAGTGCCATAATTACAAAAAAGCATTGCAACAATTTGGGGTTTATGATAGTATGTTAATGTTGACTAGGAGGTGTAATTATGGCAGCATTATTAGTTTTGGTTAAAGTATTATATTTTGTGTTATGTATCGCATTGATTACCGTTGTATTGTTTCAAAAAGGTAAGACTGCAGGACTATCAGGTGCAATTGGTGGCGCTGGAGAATCATACTGGGGAAAAAATAAAGCGCGTACAATGGATGGTAAATTACAGAAAGCAACCGTTGCTTTGGCAGTAGGTTTTATTGTCTTCGCATTGTTGATTTCATATGTTGAAAAGTTTGTATAAAATGTGCTCATACGCAAAAGTAGAATGAAGTATATAGAAAACACCAGATCACTGGTGTTTTTTTAATATACTTTTTCAATATACTATCTGTAGTTATTATTAATGGATTCCATGAAAACCCCTCCACAGTCACTATCTTACTTGTATTTTTTTAGTACTATTTTGACGGTTCGGAAAGTGGTATAATAAAAAAAACAAGGGAGGTATGGCATGTCAAATCCTATTAAGCTTTCAAAAAAAGAAAAGAGTTGGATTTTGTATGATTGTGGTAACTCAGCGTACTCAATGGCTATAACAACAGCACTTTTTCCTGTTTATTTTGGTATGTTTAAAGGTGGAAGTAATATGGATATTGGTTACTTCAACTCCATTGCCAGTATTTTGGTCGCTCTTATTAGTCCCATACTTGGAACTATTGCAGATTATAAGGATGTCAAAAAACGTTTTTTTGCTTTTTTTGCCTTATTAGGCATTATATTCACAGGCGCAATTGCAGTGGTACCAGACGGTCAGTGGCAATTGTTAATCGGTATATATATTGTGACAGCAATTGGGTTTTCAGGCGCCAATATTTTCTATGATGCTTTTCTGGTAGATGTATCTATAGATGCCAATATGGATTCTGTATCAACAAAAGGCTTTGCTTATGGTTATATTGCTTCTGTTGTGCCCTTTACCATATCACTTGTGGTTGTATTCTTTATTGGTTTGGATCAGATGTTAGGCTACCAACTAGGCTTTGTTATTACCGCTCTGTGGTGGGGGTTGTTTACCATTCCTATGCTTAGGCATGTTCAACAAGTGCATTATGTTGAAAGAGAACCGAATCCAATTAAGAACAGTTTTATTCGATTGGGACGTACATTTATCAATATAAGAAGACATAAAACGGTATTTGCTTTCTTAATTGCTTATTTTCTTTATATTGATGGCGTGGATACAATTATCAAGATGGCAGTACCTTATGCCACAGGTTCTCTCGGACTGGATGCGACAGATGTTTTTATGCTCCTTGGTATTTTGTTGGTAATCCAATTAATCGCCTTTCCATGTGCTTTGTTGTATGGTGTTTTTGCAAAAAAATATTCGACTAAAAAAATGATTATTGTTGCGATTTTAACCTATATCATAACAACAATCTTTGCCTTTATGATGACGCAATTATGGCATGTATTTATATTGGGCGCGCTTATTGGCTCTGCGCAAGGTGGCATACAGGCACTCAGCCGTTCCTATTTTGCTAAAATTATACCAAAGAACAATTCTAATGAGTTTTTCGGTTTTTATAATGTGTTTGGTAAGTTTGCTGCTATTATAGGACCGACATTGATGGCAATGGTTGCTACAATCACTGGTGAGGCTAGATATAGTATTTTAGCCATTATACCTTTGTTTGTTCTAGGTCTTATACTTTTCATATTCTTACCTTCTCAAGAAAGTGCAACTTAAAGTTTAATGTAGAATATGCTTGATTAAAAAGTCATTATATGCTAAAATACGCCTAGTAAAGACAAATGTGTTCCTTAGAAACACACACTAAAAAAGAGGTGCTAAATAATGAAAAATTTAAATGTTGGTATAGTCGGTGCGACTGGCATGGTTGGTCAAAGATTTATAACGTTACTTGAAGACCATCCTTGGTTTAATATTGTGGTGTTAGCAGCAAGTCCAAGGTCGGCCGGAAAAAAATATAAAGAAGTTATGGGTGATAGATGGGCGATGAGTCATCCAATTCCTAAAGCTATTGGTGAAATGATCATTGAAGATGCCGGCGCTGTGAATAAAATTGCCTCCATGGTTGATTTTATCTTTTGTGCAGTAGATATGGAAAAGCAAGCGATTAAGGAACTTGAAGAAGCCTATGCTAAGGCAGAAGTACCAGTTGTTTCTAATAACTCAGCCCATAGGACAACACCGGATGTACCCATGGTTATACCTGAAATCAATCCGGAACACTTAGAAGTGATTGCAGCACAAAGAAAAAGACTGGGTGTATCTAGAGGCTTTATTGCGGTTAAACCAAACTGTTCCATACAAAGTTATGTGCCTGTTTTTCAGGCCCTAATGGATTATAAGCCAAATGAAGCGGTAATTTGTACCTATCAAGCCATATCGGGAGCAGGAAAAACTTTCGAATCATGGCCTGAAATGGTTGATAATGTGATTCCTTATATTGGTGGAGAAGAAGAAAAAAGTGAGCAGGAACCTTTGAAAATATGGGGTAAGGTGAAGGACGGTATTATTGTAAATGCTACTTCCCCGGTTATATCAGCTCAGTGCATTCGTGTAGCTGCATTAGATGGGCATATGGCGGCGGTTTCAGTTAAGTTTGATAAAAAGCCTACTATGGAGGAAATGATACAAAAGCTAGATTGCTATGAAGGAAGACCACAATTGCTAAAATTACCAAGTGCACCAAAACAATTTATTAAGTATATGATAGAAGATAATAGACCTCAAACACGCCTGGATCGAGATTTTGAAAATGGCATGGGTATTTGTGTGGGGCGTATGCGAGAAGACCATATCTATGACTACAAATTTGTAGCCTTGTCCCATAATACAGTACGAGGTGCAGCTGGCGGAGCGGTCTTGATAGCAGAACTTCTTGCTGCGGATGCCTATATTACAAAAAAATAAATGGACAGACGGTTATCTTGACAGCTAAAATGCACAAGCTTATAATTCATATAAAGATTAAAGAATCACAACTCAGTTTTGCAAAATTCATATAAATTGTATGTGAAAGTTCAGCTATTTAGTTTTGACGCCTTAATCAATTAACCACCAATGTGCTAGTCATCAATTCGAAAGGGTGAGACAATGTCAAAAATCAAAAGTTCCTTCCTAGCAAAGAGAACAAAAGATGAAATGGGGTTCTATCTAAATCGGATTTTTGGCCATGAAGAAGCCGCTGACTTTGATCCTTTTCTACTATTAGACTATGTAGAAGGCAATTCGGAAGAAGTGAAAAAAGGTTATCCATGGCATCCTCATAAGGGTATAGAAACCGTTACATATCTAACTAAAGGTAGTGCCACCCATAAGGACAGTCTTGGTCATGAAGGTGAGCTTAAACCTTTTGACGTGGAATGGATTACAGCGGGTAAAGGAATTTATCACCAGATGATACCTAAGACGGTGGACCCTATCATTGAAGGCTTTAAGTTGTGGATTAATATGCCGGCTACAAGAAAAGGACAAAATCCGGTCTATCAGGCTTTTAGTATAGGTGATTTAAAGCATATAAAAAAAGACGGTAAGCATATTAAGTTAATATCCGGTTCCTTTGAAGATGAAATAGGACCTGTTGAAAAAAATGACCGAGATGTGCTGTTTATGGATGTAGAATTATGGCAAGATAATCATATTCAAATAATGCGAAACCCGATGAAAAATGGTTTTATATTTATTTACCAAGGTTATGGTGTTATTAATGAAGAGGATTACATGAATCCTTTAATGGCGTATAATCTTGAAAGTGGTTTGTTGAATATTCGTAGTACATCATCAGAATCTTTGAAGTTTATTTTTGCGGAAGCTTATCCGGTGGATGAGCCGATTGCATGGAAGGGTCCTATCGTGATGAATACCTATAAGGAATTGCTTGAGACCTTTAGGGATATTGAGATGGATAGATTTATATAGAGTTGTCAAAAACAGTAAGTGTATTTTCGCCAGACCATTGATGGTGTAGCCCAAAATCACTTACTGTCTTTTTATATGCAAAAGAAACGAGTTTACTATGTGGATGCCATAAACACCCTTTTAAAGTTTGTATGAATACGGCCACCAACCCCGATTGGTATTTACTATACTTTTAGGATAAGTTATAATTGTTAGTGAATGATTTTGTAGAGTAATGGATAAAATACCTATCTTATAGATCAATCAAAATCACATTGAGGAGATGAGCTGTCATTTGTCTGAGGCATATATACCATAGGAAAAACCTCTAAGGATGAATTAAAAAGGCTTATAAGTGATTAAAATGCATGAATATATGAATATGTTAAACGGCTATAGAGATAGAGTCGCTCGTATTGCGCTTTTTGATGTTTTCTATCAATTGGAAAGCAAATTACAAAAAGATGATCAAGGTAGACCAATTGATTTTTTTGGGGTTGGTCTTCTTGGGTTACTTTTCTTTTTTGAAAATATGTTAATGCGTAATCAAAAAACCGGTATTAGAGAGTTGGCAGAATTCTTAAAAAAAATGATGAGTAAGAATATTGTCATGGATGATGATGGTTATGTACGTTTATCAAAGCAACTGGTGGAAGTCATGCGTCCAGCAAGTGGGAAAAGACGTATAAGAACTTTCTATAATTATGAAACCGGTGAGCAAGATCAAGTTGAGTACGCCCTCTTAAAAGCGGAGCATTGGGATGCGGATAATAACATACAATACTACGCCCTAGCTGAAGAGGGGCTTGAGCTAATTTTTGCTACAAAAGAGTATTTTAGTGAATTCCAAATCTCCATAAGTCAACTGGTTCTTAGGAAACAATTGGAAAAAGGAGAATTTTCAGGCGCCCTTAGACAAGTGGATGAGATGCGCATCAGTGTCCATACCATTAAAGAAAAAATGATGAAAATCAAACATGATGTTCAAAGGAATATTATATCAGATGATACTTATGAGCGTTATAAAGAAATTATTGAAGACATTAACCGAAGGCTGACCAAGGAACATGATGAATTTAACGAGCTTCGTACTTTTATAAAAGCCACGAAAAATAGACTAAACGCGAGTCATACCATGAGTTCAGATAGAGAATCTAAGGCTTTAGATTATATCGTTCGAATAGATAATGAACTTGAACATGTTCATTATCTTCATGCTTCACTATTTAACGAGAGCATAGAACTAAAAACAACGGCCATAGAGGCAGCAGGTGAATCGTTATATTATTCAGGTGTTACCTCCTTTAACTTTGATCAAGAAATCACAAGAAAAATGATGACATCACCTTTACCATTTGAGACTGGAAAAGCTTTGGCTACCCCTTTTTTGACAACTAAGAAATTTAGTACATGGTCGTTATTAACTGTATTTGAACCACAAGTTGTAGAACACAAAGAGATGCCGATAATTCATAGATTCATGGAAGTTCAAAGTGATTATAAACCGGAAGATCTGTTGATTTTGCAGCAAGTATATAAATTCCTTTTGTCCCAGATGATGAAAGATTATGGCAACAGAACCCAAATAACCCTTGAAGAAATTCTAAAAAAAGGGGAGCACGCCTATTTTAATACAAGAGAATTTTTTGATCTCTGGATAATGTTACATCAAAGATCTCCAATAAGTATAAAATCAGTTCTGGAAAACGAGGAAGATTTGTTTCATCCAGCATTTGAATCGTGTTTTTCTAACTTTGATTCTATAGAAGTGGTGGAATTAGGTAAAGATATAGATGTGCAGACCTGTTATACTGTGAAAGATATGGTGTTGAATATAGGAGGTAAAGAGGATCATGAATGACCAACTGTTAATGGAAACCTTCAAAATCTATGCAGTACTAAATGCTGAGGGGAAAATACTTAAAGAAAATGCCCAATTATATCAAACCGATGATGAAGTCAGAGGAACCCTCATGGCCTTTGCTCATGAAGTGGATTGCACAATTCTTTCAGCAGATCCTTATATTTATATGGTACCCCTAACCAAAAATTCTATTTTTCATATAACCAACGATGAAATTAAAAAACAGTATTTTCCCAGTAGAAGTTTAAATGTGGACATCTATCTTATGTATGTTGCCATCATTATATTTATTGGTGAGTTTTACGATAGCTATCAGACCGCGAGGCCAACGAGAGATTTTTTAACAACAGTAGAATGGCTTTCGAGTTTGAATGAACGTTTGATGGCACTGCGAAATATTGATGAAGAAGTATTGAAAGATTTGGAAGAAGAATACGCTTATAATTGGTTGGATATCCTTACAAATTGGGAAGCTATGGATAACATAAAGGAAGGTGTTAGGCGACATACAGCTAGAACGGTTAGTCGAATGAGTTTTATTATGATTGTTAAGCAGTTTATGATTAAGGAAGAAATCGCCATGGAAATAGGACAAGATGAGTTGTGTCTTACAGATAAAGCACATACCATCGTACGAAAATACTTTATGGAATATGAATATAATAAAGGCATTTTGGAGTTTATATATCAACTGGAACAGGGGGAGACAACCGATGCCGGCAATAGCCAAAATTAGGTTTACCAATGTCATATATGAAAACGGTAGTAAACGGTATAATGATGAAATATTTGAATTTGACGGACATAATGGTGTTATGCTTTTAGAAAACGGTGGTGGTAAGACTGTTTTTATTCAAACTGCGCTTCAAGCGATTATTCCCCATACGGATATGGCAGAAAGAAAGATTAAAGATACAC
Organism: Petrocella sp.; assembly: GCF_059865615.1. NCBI lineage: Bacteria > Bacillati > Bacillota > Clostridia > Lachnospirales > Vallitaleaceae > Petrocella > Petrocella sp. The sequence goes on from NZ_JCBCDA010000084.1 coordinate 51,043, forward strand.
TTTCTCTTGATTCAGCTCCGGCTCATATAGCAATAGAATGGATCCTTAATGAACAGCCCAGACGTTATGCCACTACGGCCACTACCTTATTCATAGAAAATAATCAGCTCAACTCCATAAAGTATACTTATGATTATGGAGCGGGAGACTCAAATAGCATAGAAAACATGCCTTTTTCATTGGAAATAGAGAATCAAGTTAAGCGCCCTGCAACACGAGGAGAAATGAATGATTATTATCAAAGAATGACTAAACAATCCATGAACGCCAAGCTTTTTTCTACTATCTTGGCTTTTGGGAACCATATCGAAAGAGAATATAAGATTATCCCTTCAGAATGGCGAAAAGTGGCAGTCATTAATAGTGCTGAAGGCAACGTAGATGAATTTTTCAGCAAATGCAAAACAACAGAACAACTGTTAAATAATCTACTAATACCTGTTGTAGAAGAAGCCATTGAAGGTGATCATAAAACCACTTTTGTTGATACATTTGAAAAACAACGAGAGCATTTTAAGAAAAATCGAATTCTCCATGATAAAATCGAACAAAGCCAGAGAATTAAACTAAAATTAGACGCATATGTTGATGTTTTCGGTAATTATGAGGAAGAACGTCTTGCAACGTATGAGATAAAGAGAGAAGCAAGAACCTTAACCAATTATATAACCCATCAAATCGATACTAAGAAAAATGATCTTAATTATAACGAAGCCAATCGATTACGTTTAGAACAAGAATATAAAGATCATGCTCAGAAGAAAACTACTTATGAGTTGCTTCTCTTAGAAGAAGCGCTTGAAGTCATGAAAAAAGAGTATGACGGGATAAAAAATGAATTAGATCGTGTTCAAAAAGAATATGATTTTCTTGGAAAAAGAAAACAGAATATAGAAATAAGTAACTCGGAAAGAGATCTACGTCAATCTGAGACACAAATAAAGATACTTGAAAAAGAGTTAGATTTCATAGATGCTGATATTGATATATCAGATATCAAGTCACAGATGAATGAGAATAACGCTCATATAAAAGGTTATTTTTCATATGAACTTGAGCTTATTGAACGCGAGTTATTGAGAATTGGTAATGAAAAAAATATGGAATCAGAGCAACTTGAAAAAACAAAAGTTGCTTTGGAAAATGCAAAGTCTTATGAAAAAGATTTGATTGAGATGCGCAGTGGTATAAAAACCCGTTATGAAATAGCTTTATGTCAAAAAGAAGATATAAAAAAGATCCTGTTTGATAAGCGGGAAGAAATGGATACCTCTGTATACTTAAACTTACTTAAGAAGACTTGCCATGATATTGAAAAAGTTCTTCTACAAAAAAAAGCTGAGATTATGGAGTTGTCCGGTAAGAATCAGGAAAATGAAACGACACTACTTGAGAGTGAGGAAGTCTTGAAGGCCATTGTACGAGACCTGGAAAAGTACAAAGAGACTGAGGGAAATATCCAGTCAGAGATGAGGTACCTTATTCAATCCATTGAAGCTACAGGAAAGAATCTTTTCATATCAAACAACATATATGCTAAAGAAGAAACCATACTAGGTGAACTGGAAGAACAAAGGCTATACGCTGAAAGTCAGAAAGAGGAAGCCTTAAGAGAAGAGCGTGTTTATTTTCATTTAGCAGATATATATGAAAATACGCCTTATTTTATTGCAGAGCCCCAATTGGCCCGGATAGTGAAAAGCTTGAAAAGTCAAACGGATTTTGTTGAATTAGGGACAAAGCATCTTCAAATAATTAAAGATGCTCTAGAATTAGATGAGTTAACATTATACAATAAGTATCCCTACTGGGCAATCACCATTATTACATCTTCACAAGATGAAAAAAAAGTGATCGAACATATAGATAGAATGGGGTATGAATTATCGTCAATGATTCTAGTAATTACAATTGAAAACTTAAATAAGTGGATTAAAGAGGAACATAACTTATTTGATCAAAATCCTTCTAAACCCCTTTTCCCAAAAACCTGGTCTAATAATCTAAATCATGACCAGTACTATATATGGCAACAAAACATATTAAGTGAAGCTTACAGCTACCAAAATAGTAGAAAAGATGCAGAAAAATCATTGAAAGAAAAAGAAAAGCTTTTGGATCTTGTAATGACTTTCTTTAATAAATACCCTTATGAAGCATACAATGCTCTAAATAACAACATTATGGACGGCGAAAATGAAAAAAGAGCCATTGAAAGTGAGCGAGAAGCACTTATTGAAAAAATACAAACCAACGAGCATCATATAGATATATTTAATGCTGAGATATATCAACATAAGGTAGTTATGGAAAGCAAGCAAGAACAGATGTCCACTGTTGAAAAATTGATTGAAGCAGAAGAAGCCTTTGTTCATATTGGCACCCAACTGGATGAAGTTAACAAAAGCATGGAGGATTTACTCGGTAGAATAGAAGTTTATCAGAAAACCATAGATCAGCACAATCAATGCCTAAAACTATTGGAAGTAGAAAACCATAGTTTTACAAGAGAAAAAGACAAAATATTAGATAATGGTCTTTATATTGAGGTTCAGGATATTCAAGCCATTTGTGCTAACATTGGTTTTGATGTATTAAAAGAACAAAAAGCCTATCTTGAGAAAAAACTAGCGGGTATGGGGCTTTCTAGAACGGTACTTGAAGAACGTATCATGAATGAGAAAAAACAGAAGGAAAAGTATCAAAAGACCCTTAAACAAAAAAGAAGAGAAATGGAATATGATTTTGAACCGATTGATATTAGCTATGAAGATGAACTGAAAGATCTATTTAATCAGATGAAAGCACATTCTAAGGTGTTGGCTAGATTGAAAAATGACCTAAATCTTAAGGAAATGAATCTAGGTCAAATAAAAACGCGAAGAGAAATCACCCTAAACAATCTTATTTCAGAGTATTCATGCAGATATGCTTTTAATATTGCCCTTAATCTTATTCCTAATCAACTTAAATCGGAGTTTTCAAACCTTAAGGAAAGAGAAAAAAAACTTAACACTCAAAAAAACAAAATCGAAGAAGAAATCCACATATTTGAGCAAATCCTTAGAGAATTACAAGTAAAAAACGGTACATATCATTATATGATGGATTGTATTGAACCTTTAATGTTAGAGCTGGACTATTTTGAAGCATTTGACCAAGATGCTATTTTTAAAGTCAATCAATTAATGAGTGCCCTTGGTGGGCAGAGTGTCATTGTAGAAAAGGCTTTAAATCAAGTTAGGAAGGAGAAAGAAGACCTAAAACAGTATTGCCAAAAACATATTGACGACTATAAACTAAAAGATATGGTTATTAAAGGACTCGAAAGTAAGAATGATTACGATGGGCTTATTCACTACCAAGAAAAAATGACAGAAATCATTCTAAAAATTATAAAAGTGGCAGAAGATGATAAGAGAGAGAGTGATATAGAACTTCAAACATTTTTATCACATTTATTGATGTATGTTCGTCATGTATCTACGGAACTTGGGGATATACAAAATAAAACAAGAATTAAAGTGGGTGAAGGTTACAAACAGATTTTTGTTTTTGATATCCCTAAGTGGGAAGATGATGAAGGAAAAAATATGCTAAGAACTTATATTAATGAAACCATAGAAGCTTATGAAAAAGAAAGTGAACAAGGGGAACATGACGAAGTTCTGCTTAGAAAATCCATAGAAGAAAGACTAAGTGTTAAGAATCTCTTACAGGTCATTATGAAAGAAAATACGATTAAAATCAAATGTCGAAAAGTGACAAATGATATGCAAATCAATAAAGTACCTATGGTATGGGAAAGTACGAATAAATGGTCCGGTGGCGAGAAGTGGAGCAAAAACATGACACTTTTTTTAAGCCTGTTAAATTACATGGCAGAGAAGAAACAACATCTGGATGTTCATCAGAAGAAACAAAGAGCCGTTATTTTGGATAATCCTTTTGGAAAAGCTTCCAGTGACCATGTCTTAAAACCTGTATTCATGATTGCTGAGAAGCTCGGTTTTCAGATTATTGCATTAACAGCCCATGCAGAGGGTAAATTCATTAGTGAATATTTTCCGGTGGTCTACAGCTGTAAGTTGAGAGAAGCCAAGGCTACAAACAAGCAAATCATGACCAATGAACGCATAATTAACTATGCTTATTTACGAGAGCATGCACCGATGACCATTATGCGTATGCAGGAAATAGAACAGTTGAATTTGTTTGAAAGTATTTAGACCCATTGAAGATAGGAGGCAATAAAAATGCGATTAATACTAAATGACAACACATCAGCTTACTATAACCTGGCTTGTGAAGAATATATGGCGACCCATTATGATGAGGATATGTTTATGATGTGGACAAGTGTACCCTCAATCTTAATTGGAAAGCATCAGAATACTTATTCGGAAATTAATGTTGAATATGTAGAAGCCAATAAAATACCTGTCGTAAGACGTATGTCGGGTGGTGGAACAGTCTTTTGTGACCGAGGTAATATGAACTATACCTTCATTGAAAGCAAACCTTCTGATTATACGGACTTTGAAAAGTTCACAAAGCCAATATTAAAATATTTGAGATTTTTGGGCGTGGCTGCTGTGTTCTCGGGTAGAAATGATATGATCATTGAAGGAAAAAAAATCTCCGGTAACGCACAATATAGAATAAAAAACAAAGTGGTTCATCATGGTACTTTACTATTTGATTCTTCATTATCAGAGTTGACCAAAGCTTTGACTCCTAGAAAAGAGAAATTTCAAGATAAAGCCATTAAATCAGTAGCATCTAGAGTGACAAATATCAGCAATTATTTGAGTCAAGGACCTTTGACCATTTTAGAATTCAAACAAGGGTTATATGACTTTATAGCTAAAAATTTCGAGGGATTTACGTATTATCCAATTTCTAAAGAAGATCATGAAGGCATTATAAATCTGGTTCAATCTAAGTACGAGACGTGGGATTGGAATTTTGGAAAATCTCCAAAATACAGCTATAGGCATTGTCAAAAATTCAGTGGCGGCTTAATAGAAATAGGATTGAATGTAAATAAAGGTCTAATTGGGGAGATTTCCATTCAAGGTGATTTTTTTGGTTATGAACCTATCGAGAACATTGAATCAATTTTGTTTGGTGTAAAACATGATAAACAGGCATTAACAGAAGTACTTGAACACATTGATTTATATCCCTATATGGGAAAGATTGAAGTTGAAGAGTTGGTAAGCGTCATTTGCCAATGATAGGAGATGGGTATGGAGAGAAAACCGGCATGGTTAAGAGTACGCTTAAGTGATACAATTAAATACAATTCAGTCAATGAGATTATTAAAGCTTATAAGCTGACAACAGTTTGTGAAGAAGCCAATTGCCCTAATAGGGTGGATTGTTATAGTAAAAAAACAGCAACGTTTATGATATTAGGTAACCAATGTACACGTAACTGCAGGTTTTGTAATATAACACAAGGTATTTTAAAAGAGCCTGACTTACTTGAACCGACTAGGGTGGCACAGGCTGTTAAGGACTTGGGATTGGTTCATGCGGTCATAACATCTGTGACCAGAGATGATTTACCAGATCAGGGTGCATCCTTGTTTGTAAGCACGATTAATGCTATAAAAAAAGTTTCAAATAAGACGATTGTAGAAGTATTGATTCCAGATATGCAGTATGATATTAAAGCCATTGATTTGGTTATTGAGGCAGAACCTGCAGTCATCAACCATAACGTGGAAACAGTGCCAAGGCTGTATAAGACGGTAAGACCAGAGGCGGATTATAAGCGCAGCCTTAATGTTCTAAGCTACATTAAGAAAAAAAACTCAAACATATTGACAAAATCTGGTCTTATGTTAGGGTTAGGAGAAACTATAGATGAGGCTAAGGCCGTCATATCTGATCTAAAAAAAGCAGGTGTAGATTGCTTGACCATAGGGCAATACCTCCAACCGTCATCGGATCATATTAAAATGACTGAGTATATTACGCCTCAAGTTTTTGAGCTTTTGGCTACGTATGCAAAATCCATCGGAATCATCGGAGTAGCATCAGCACCATTAGTTAGAAGTTCCTATTATGCTAAAGACTTGTACGAACAAATGTTGTCATCTGCTGGTAGGGATAAGTAGTAGGTGGAGAAAGAGAGGAATTTGGGATGTTAAGAGTAGGTGTGGTTATGGGTGGTGACTCCTGTGAACAACAAGTTTCAATGCTTACCGGCGCAGAGTTTGTCAAACACTTAAATAAGAATAAATATGATGTGATTGAAGTGGTGATTGAGAAGCCTAAAGATATTTTGAAGTGGTATGGAAAAATAGATTTTGCCCTTTTGGCTTTACATGGGAAAAATGGTGAGGATGGTAAGGTGCAGGCTCTGTTAGAAGCTTTAGAAATACCATATTCTGGAAGTGGCATTGCCTCAAGTGCCATATGCTTAGATAAGAATATCAGCAAGCTTATTATGGAAAGCCATGGTGTAAAGACGCCAAAATGGATAATGGTAAAAAAAGATTATCCCATGAGTGTTGACTTGTTCTATGGCCTATCATTGCCAGTGATTATAAAACCCAATCAAGGTGGATCCAGCATAGGTATTCATATTGCCAATACCTATGAAGAAATAGATGCCTTGCTTGCAGATAGCTTTATATATGATGATGAAGTGATTGTGGAAGAGTGGATAAAAGGTCAGGAAATCACTTGTAGCATGATAAAAGGTGAGATTATTCCTGTATTAAGTGTTCAGCCAAACATGACCTTTTATGATTATACGGCCAAATATTCTGAAAATGATAACATACAGAAGCTTGCAATCTTAGATGAAGAAATAATAAATGAAATAAAGTCAATAGCAAGTCTATGTTGGTTTTTATTCAAATTAAAAACCTATGCCCGTATCGACTTAATGATTCAAGAAGGACAGATATATGTCATAGAAATTAATACTTTACCGGGGATGACAAGATTTAGTCATTTACCTAAAAGCGCTATGGCTATGGGACTTAGTTATGAAGAAGTCTTAAATCAGATTATCGAGTCATCATTGACAGATTATCCGAGTAATTAAAATGGAAAAAAGCAACTGAAGATGGTATAATTAATTACTATAAAATTCATAAGCATAAAATACAAAAAACATTGCAAAATGAGTAAAGAAGTTTGTAACAATTTAAACGGATTATTCAACTTATAGATTTATGGAAAGTTGATTAGATAATTAATAAGACTTGGAGTGATGACATGAAGTGGTTAGATCGACTGGAAAAAAAGTATCACAGATATGCAATTCCTAATTTGATTCAGTATGTTGTTGGTGGTATGGCGCTTGTTTTTGTATTTGGGCTTATAAACCCTTCAATTTATAATGTATTGGCTTTTTCACCGAAGCTTGTGATGGAGGGACAAGTTTGGCGTATTTTTACATTTATTTTTTTACCTAGAACCAGTAGTTTATTATGGATTATTTTTTCTTTACTGTTCTTTTTGTTTGCGGGTAGAACCATTGAACAATACTGGGGTTCCTTCCGCTTTAATGTTTATTATTTAGTGGGTACAGTAGGGACTATTATTGCAGGTATTATTGTCGAAGCCTTATATGGCGGTATGATTGCAATCCCTTTGACGAATTACTATCTTAATATGACCATGCTTTTTGCACTTGCAGCCATTATTCCTAATTTTGAAGTTCGGATATACTTTATTCTACCTGTCAAAATGAAGTACATCGGTTATATATTCGGTGGACTATTATTATGGGAGTTTTTAGTAAGTCCCATACCTCATAAAATCATTATTTTCGCAGGTGTACTCAATTTTATTTTGTTTTTTGGACCGTCTTTGATTAGCAAAAGTAAGCAAACGTATCGAAAACAGCAATACCGACAAGCAAACAAACCAACACCAAAAGCAAAATCAAAGGCAAAACAAGGTGAGATTATTCAAGTGGCTTTTCATTGCTGTGAAGTTTGTAATAGAACAGAAGTGGATGATTCGAGTCTTGAATTTAGATATTGTTCAAAATGTGAAGGCAGACATGAGTATTGTACGGAACACATATTAAGCCATACCCATGTAAAGGAAGAATGATGGACTTAAGCAAGTACGGTTTCGTTGCATTCTAAGAGTAGCATATTGGCGTGAATAAGGTTCATTTTATTGTAAATCGTATATATAATAATTGAATCCCTTTTGTCCTTTGGATGAAGGGGATTATGTTTTGCTAAGGTTAAAAGTCTCTGAGTAGCTTCGTAATCTAGAGACAATCCATAACTGAGCATCAGTGTTTTATCACGGGATGGTTTTTTGGAACCTGAAAAAATCTCATAAGCATAGGATCTTGTCATATTCATTGAGCGGATAATATCTGATTTTTTTTTGTTTGACTGGTCAAAAAGCGTATTTAAGTAATCTACAAATGACATGTTGGCGCTGCTTAAATCATATTTTTTTAAGTAAGCGAATAAATCTTTTGAAGACTTTAGTTCCTCAATCAATTGCATCGTTTCATCCAAAAGCATATTATTTCTCCTATCATTTATTTCTTAAAACTTAATATAGAGATCTCAAGAAAATTATAACATATTTCTAAAAAAATGAATGGTTAAAGAGGAAATTATTGAAAAAGAATGGTGATGTTTTATGCTGGACAATAATAAAATGAGATTTAAAGCAAACGTATTTTTATATAAAATCCAGTGATATATTAAATAAAAACACTTAATATGACAACATATTAACGATTGATGTAAGCAAGACAACTACTTATGACCACGAATCAAAGACATACGATACAGATACATCGATTTTTTTAGTTGACTAAAAATATATCTTGTTATATTATATATTTAATGATTTAACACGGTGAAATGAAGCTGTGACTCTGTTAAATTATTATCGTAACTTAAGTTGATGTAGATTTTTAGAAATAGGAGTGAGAAACGTGGAAAGACTATATAATTTTTCAGCAGGTCCATCCGTATTACCAGAAGAAGTTTTAGAACAAGCCGCATCAGAAATGTTGAACTATGAGGATTCAGGCATGTCCGTAATGGAGATGAGCCATAGATCGTCCGTATATGAAAATATTGTAAGTGAAGCAGAAGCCTCTTTGCGTCAACTCATGAATATTCCAGATAATTATAAAGTGTTGTTTCTTCAAGGTGGCGCATCCACTCAATTTGCCATGGTGCCACTAAATCTCATGGTCAATTCAAAAAAAGCAGACTTTGTTAATACAGGCGCATGGTCAAAAAAGGCCATTTCAGAAGCGAAAAAATTTGGTCAAGTTAATGTATTGGCCTCTTCAGAAGAAGCAACTTTCAACTATATTCCTAAACTGGACCCAAGTACTTTTACTAAGGATGCTGATTACTTTCACATTACAACCAACAACACCATCTATGGAACAGTATTTAAGAATCTGCCGGACACAGGTGATGTGCCATTGGTAGCAGATATGTCTTCCAATATATTATCAGAAGTAATAGATGTTAGTAAGTTTGGTCTTATTTATGCAGGTGCTCAAAAGAATATGGGACCGGCAGGTGTAACCGTCGTCATTATACGGGAAGATTTAATTGGAAAAGCGGAAGCTTCAGTACCATCTATGCTTCAATATAGTGTTCATGCTGAGAATGGTTCAATGTATAACACACCACCTACATATAGTATTTATATGGCTGGACTGGTATTCAAATGGCTTATAGAATTAGGTGGTATTAAGGCCATAGAAAAAACAAACAACCTTAAGGCATCAATGATTTATAATTTATTAGATAGCAGCGATTTTTTCAAAGGAACAGTTGTTAAAGAAGATCGTTCACTTATGAACATACCATTTCTGACTCCTTCAAAGGAATTGGATGCAATTTTTATTAAGGAAGCAGAGAAAAATGGCTTTGTTAATCTAAAGGGGCACAGAAGTGTAGGTGGAATGCGGGCTAGTATTTATAACGCTATGCCTGTTGCAGGTGTACAAGCTCTCGTGGATTTCATGAAAGAATTTGAAGCAACACACAAATAGGTTCATAGGAGGATTAGATGTATAATATTAAGACTTTAAATAAAATAGATCAAGAAGGATTAGATTTTTTTACAAGTGAATACCAAATTGTTGAAGAAGGCGATGTAGATGCAATTGTTTTGAGAAGCTTTAAGATGCATGATTACCCACTGGATACGAAGCTACAAGCTATTGCTAGAGCCGGTGCCGGAACCAACAATGTACCGGTTGATAAATGTGCTGAAAAAGGGATCGTCGTATTTAATACGCCAGGTGCTAATGCAAATGGCGTAAAAGAATTGGTAGTGGCCGGTCTATTATTAGCATCAAGAAATATTGTAGGTGCTATAGAGTGGGCCAAGACATTGGTAGACGAAGGCGATGAGATTCCTAAATTAGTAGAAGCTGGTAAATCCAATTTTGCAGGACCGGAGATAAAAGGAAAAACTTTAGGTATTATCGGACTGGGTGCAATTGGTGTTTTAACAGCCAATGCGGCAAGTGGTTTAGGTATGAAAGTCATTGGATATGATCCTTTCTTATCCGTTGGACATGCTTTAAAGTTATCTAGAAGCGTTTCTACAGTTAAAACAATTGAAGAGATTTACTCGAAATCAGATTATATATCTGTTCATGTACCACTTGTAGAGGCAACAAAAGGTATGATCAGTGAGGATAGCATTGCCTTAATGGAAAATGGTGTGAAGATTCTTAATTTCTCAAGAGCAGAATTGGTAGATGATGATGCTATGTCAAAAGCCTTAGAAAGCGGTAAAGTTAGTAATTATGTTACCGATTTTCCCAATGCGCATAGTATCAAAATGAAAAATGTCATTGCAATACCACATCTTGGAGCTTCAACGCCGGAATCAGAGACCAACTGCGCTATTATGGCGGTTAGTCAAGTCATGGAATACCTTGAAAATGGAAATATCATCAATTCAGTGAATTATCCAGATTGCGATATGGGTGTTTGCCCGGTTACCAGCAGGATTGCTGTTAACCATAAGAATATCCCCAATATGGTTAGTCAGATCACAAGTATATTAGCTGATCATAATATTAATATTGCAGATATGATCAACAAGAGTCGCGGAGATTGGGCATATACCATGCTGGACATTGAAAATGAAGCAACAAAAGAAATCGTCAAAGCCCTTGGGAAGATTGACGGCATTGTAAAAGTTAGAATAATTAAATAAATGGTTAAAGCGTCAAAACTATATACTATAAAACATAAAGGGCTAGATTAGAAATGATCTGGCCCTTTCTAAAATAAACAAGGAAAGAAAAGGAGGCAGAATATGTCAATTATTAAACCATTTATGGCGGTTAGACCTGCCATAGACTTCGTGAAGGAAGTAGCGGCTTTGCCATATGATGTTTATAATTCCAAAGAAGCCAGAATGATTGTAGAAAAAAATCCTCGTTCTTTTTTGGCAATTGATCGTGCAGAAACCTTTTTTGATGAATCTGTAGATAGTCATAGTGAGCAAATCTATAAGAAAGCCCACGATGTTTTGCATGCATGGATTGAAGACGGAACTTTTCTTCAAGATGATAAAAAGACCTTATATTTGTATGAACTGGTTATGAATGATCGTAGCCAAATTGGTATTGTTAGTTGTACATCCGTTGATGAGTATCTGGATAATAAAATTAAGAAGCATGAGAAGACCCGAGCAGACAAGGAAACGGACCGAATCCATCATGTGGATTATTGTAATGCAAACACAGGTCCGATTTTTTTGACTTACAAATCGAATGTTGTGATTAATGCATTGGTTGAAGCATGGAAATCCCATAATAAACCAATATACGATTTCGTGGCAGAAGACGGTATTGTACATAGAGTGTGGTCTGTAGATGACGAATTAACCATAATATCTCTTGTGGAAGCGTTTGAGGCTATTGAGACACTCTACATAGCAGATGGGCATCATCGAGCTGCATCGGCTGTGAAAGTCGCTCAAATGCGAAGAGAAGCCAATCCGGGCTATACAGGGGATGAAGCCTTTAATTATTTCTTGTCTGTATCATTTCCAGATGATCAACTATGTATTATGGATTATAATCGAGTGGTGAAAGACCTTAATGGCTTAACGGAATCTGAATTTTTTGAAGCAATTAAGAAGCAGTTCGAGATTGTTGAAACCAGTAAAGAGCCTATTAGGCCAAGGGAAAAGGCTATGTTTGCCATGATTCTAGATGATATATGGTATCTACTAAAAGCCAAAGAGAACAGCTACAATCATAAGGATCCGGTATTAAGCCTAGATGTATCGATACTACAGTTAAACCTTCTTTCTAAGGTACTAGGAATAGGAGATCCACGTATCGATCAGCGTATTGATTTTGTTGGGGGCATAAGAGGTCTAGAAGAGCTTACACGAAGGACCAAATCGGACATGAAAATTGGTTTTGCTATGTATCCCACAAGTATAGAAGAATTAATGGCAATAGCAGATGCCGATCAGTTAATGCCGCCCAAATCGACATGGTTTGAGCCGAAACTTAGAAGTGGATTATTTATACATTTATTAGAATAATGATTAAAGTGTCAAGCTAAGTTTTGCTAAAAAGTATACGACATATTGTTTGCTTTGATACATTAATAACCATATGTTTTAAGTGATAGTTCAACTCCATAATTTTGACACGATTGCTTATTATTTAATCATCAAGGAACCTTTTATAAAAGAATAATGGTTAAAGGGTCAAAACTAAGTTTCACTAAATTCACATACAATATATAGATTACGTTGATGCATTCATAACTATATATTGTATGCAAAAGTTCAACTATATAGTTTTGACACCTTAACCAATAATAAAAAGGTTTCTTTTTTTTATTGTATTTTAATAAAAGAAACCACTATTTATGGTATAGTTAGTAAGATAATGAGAAAGTATTTTCTGAGTGAAGAATTTTCTTATGATACAAGATATGAGTAAATTATATTTACCTTATTATGTAAGTGTGATATACTATATCTGTACTGATGAAAATGAAGCATTTCATGAAAAATCAGTATAACCACAACAGAAAGTAAGAAATATAAAAGGAGGATTATATGAAAACGAGTAAAATCATACTAGCTATTATAGCGGTGGTCATTGTTGCTATGGTTCTAGTAACTAGTGTTTATATGCTTGATAATGCAGAAGCAGCGGTAGTTGAGAGACTGGGTAAGCTTCATCGTGTTGAAACAAAGGCGGGTCTTAATTTTAAGGTGCCTTTAATCGACAATCTATATATCGTCAACACCAATGAAATTAACTCTCTTCAATATGGTTACCGATCAGAAACAGCACCAACGACCACAGACGCAGCTACATATAGGAACGTTGAAAATGAGTCTATTGTTTTAACCAGCGGTTCTTATTTAATTGATCTTGGCGCGGTTATTCAATACAGAATCACAGATCCGGCAGCCTATATTTATGAGGTTGATGATGTAGAAGGCACTGTTAGATTGGCTTTTGAGAGTGTTTTAAGAAGTAACATTCAGAACCAACTATTGGATGAGGCACTTATTAACAAGGACAGTATTGCACAGGAGATCATGCCGGACCTAGCTCGGAAGATTAACAGTTATAATGTAGGTATCACCATTACGGAAGTTCGCTTGACAGATGTTCTGTTGCCAAAAGATGTTCAATTTGCCTATGATGATGTCAATATAGCGAGTAATGAAAAAGATGCATTACGAAGCCAAGCGACCCGTTATTCTAATGAAATGTTACCAAAAGCAAGAGCAGATGCTTATCAGATGATTCAAGGTGCTGAAGCTTATAAGGCTGAAAAAGTGGCTCAAGCACGGGGAGATGTAGAAAATTTTAATCAGGTTTATGAGCGTTATGCTGTAGCAAAAGACATCACCAGAACAAGACTATATATAGAAACCATGGAAAAAGTGCTTTCTTCAGTAGATCAGAAATTTGTGATTGATCTGGATAACGATAATGTACTTAAGTTCTTACCTTTAGATGTGAGAGGAGGCGAATAATATGGATCTTAATCAAAACGAACCTCAATTCAATGCGAAAGCAGAATTTGATAAAAATATGGAACGTGCCAAAAAAGAAATGAAAAAAAATATGCGTTATGGCATTTTAGGTGTTGTTGTTATTCTAGCCATTATTTTCTTAAGCAATAGCTTTTACATTGTAAGAGAAGATGAAGTGGCAACCGTTAGACAATTTGGAGAAATAACACGTATTGTTGTAGATGAGACTAATATTGAGGCACAGCTACAAAATGATTTAGACCCCAGGTTTAAAGACGTAATAATCGACAATCAAAAAGGTCTGAAATTTAAGATTCCTTTTATAACAACAGTAGAAAAAAATACAAGTAAGCTTTTAACTTATTTTTCTAACACGGCCAACATCAACACCCAAGATAAGATTAAGTATGACATAAATATGTATGCTCAGTGGCGTATAACCCATCCGGGTATATTTAGAACATCACTAGGTACGGTAACAAGGGCTAATTCGAAAATAGATGAAATAACTTATGCGGTGGTCATTGACCGTATTAACCGACTTAATAGCTTAGACTTCCTTGCCAATAAAGATGCTTTATATGACATACTTGAATCGGCAAGACAGGAACTGAATGTGAATTTGGCGAACCAAGGTATTATGCTCATCGATATTGATGTCTATAGAACAATACTACCACCGTCAAACATAGCATCCACATATGAAAAGATGGTACAAGAAAGAGCGGCGATTGCTCAGCAAATTCGTTCGGAAGGGCTTGAGTTCTATCAGAACACAGTGGCAGATACAGATAGAAATGTTGCCGAGATCAATGCAGGTGCCATTCAGGAAACAGAAACCATTAAAGGTCTAGCAGATTCAGAAGCTTTAGAAATCTACGCCAGTGGGTTTAGTAAAGATCCGGAGTTTTATGAATTTTGGAGAACGTTGCGGTCCTATGAAAGGGTCATAGATGCGGACACGGTTATTTACTTAGATCGCAACAACAGTTATCTGGAGTATTTTTCAGGCGGACAATAAATAATTAAGAGGCTCTCATCATTTGAGCCTCTTTGTTCTTCTCTAGGAAAGTCATACTCTAGCATTCAGCTTTAAAACATAGCTGAATGCGTCAAGGTCCTTTCCTTTCGAACGGTTCAGAAATTTGAGCAGAGCTCATAACGAAGCGAAGCTTCTTTTCTTGTTCTCTCCAAGTCCAACGAATCAAAAATATATGAGAAATTATAGAATAAGGTTGTTCTTTGGCAACCGAGGATGTATAATTATAAACAAATAAAGTATAATATACAAAGAGGTTGAAAGGAAATATAATGAAAAAAATATTTGTAGATGGTTTAACAGGTACAACCGGTCTTCTTATTCATGAAAGACTGAGTCATTACGGTCAAATAGAAATCCTCAAAATTGATGAACATCAAAAAAAGAACTTGAATGAAAAAAAGAAGTTCCTCAATGCAGCGGATATTGTTTTTCTTTGCTTGCCGGACCAAGCGGCTAAAGAATCCGTTGCTTTGATTGATAATCCAAATACGAAAGTCATTGATGCAAGTACAGCTCATAGAACTCATAAAGATTGGGCGTATGGTATTCCGGAGTTATCTAAGGACCATAGGAATAGAATCATGTCATCATCAAGAGTAGCCAATCCCGGATGTCATGCATCAGCATTTGCATTGGCTGTATATCCTTTGGTCAAAGCTGGAATATTGGGAAACGATTACCCCATCACATTTCACACACTGACGGGTTATAGTGGGGGCGGAAAAGAACTTATTTCAAAGTACGAGGATTCTAGTGAATCCAATCCCTATCTCAGAGGGCCTAGACATTATGGACTTGGTCTAGATCACAAACATCTTCCTGAAATGAAAATCCAGACCGGTTTAAGTGAAGAACCTTTATTTAATCCAATTGTAGGCAACTTTTATAAAGGTCTGGTAGCAACCATTCCAATAAAAATGTCTCTAATGAAAATAAAAAAAACAGGAAGAGAGATTCAACAATTCTTAGCTGACTACTATAAAAACGCCTATTTTATTAGGGTTAATCCTTATGATTTGAAAGATAATTTATTTGAAGGTGGTTTTGATGTGACCGGTTCTAATGACACAAACTATTGTGACTTATTTGTGTTTAGTAACGAAGAGAAGGGGACCATGGTCCTTATGTCGAGACTGGATAACTTAGGCAAAGGTGCCTCAGGTGCTGCCCTGCAGAATATGAACATTATGTTGGGTCTTGATGAATGGACGCATTTAATATAGCCTTACACTTTAATATAGCATATACTATTTGGAAGAGTCTACGGAGTTAGACTTTTTCTTTTTTTGAAATCATTCATTAAGAGTAAACCAATGTAAACAAGAGCAATAAATGCAATCAAGTTCATAATGTCATAGAAACGCTCTATTCCATAATCGTCAATTAAAAAACCACCTAAAAGACTAGCGACAATAGAAGAAAGACCAAAAGTGGCACCGGCAGCAATGGTCTGAGCACTTGCTAAAAGTCGGGTTGGTGTGATCTTAACCACATAGAGTTTGAAGGACGCTAAAAACAGACTAAATCCAATTCCTTGTAAAATAGCTGTTAGTATGGCTTGAATGGGTGTGATAGCAATGGTGAGTAAATACACCCTTAAGAAAGTAATAAAGCCAACAATAAAAAAGATTTTTAGAGGTGCAATCTTAGAAATGATTTTACGAGCAAAGATAAATCCAATAATTTCTGTAAAAGCAGCAAATGCTGCAGAAATACCAATATGTGAGGCGTTACCGCCAATATTCTTAAAGATATAGATATAGAAATTATTAACACCCATATGGGTGATAAACAACAACATACTGTAGACTAAAATGGCCATATAAGCTTTATTTTTAAGTAAAGATTTTACATATATTTTTTCGTTTGTATGAGG
Organism: Petrocella sp.; assembly: GCF_059865615.1. Classification (NCBI taxonomy): domain Bacteria; kingdom Bacillati; phylum Bacillota; class Clostridia; order Lachnospirales; family Vallitaleaceae; genus Petrocella; species Petrocella sp. The sequence goes on from NZ_JCBCDA010000084.1 coordinate 67,971, forward strand.
TTCTTTGATGGTGTCCGTCTTAGTGAAAAAGGCCATAATCCAAAGAAGACCAGCTGTAATGACATAAGCATAAACGATAACATCATAGCCATATTTTATAACAAAGCCACCAAAGAATAGGGTCATAATAGCAAATCCGAAAGAAGCTCCTGCGCGCATAAATCCATATAGGCTTGAATCCAGTCCCTTGGTAGACAGAATCCAGCTGTCAAGAAGGGATTCAAGGGGCAACCAAACAAAGCCGATGAGGGACATCATCATAATCATTGGGAACAAATGCTTTGCAGCAAACCCAAAACCGATGACAAAAAGAATTAACATGAATAAGGCTCCTAAAAATACATACTTAATTTTTGAAGTTTTATCACTGATGTATCCAAGCACATATTGGCCCAAAACACCGAAAATCGTAGATAGTATAATAGTGAGTGCAATAAGTTTACTACTGTATCCCAAATCTTCAAGGTAAGCAATATAAAAAAGACCAAAAGTTCCCCAGGAAAACCACAATAAAAATTGAATAATGGTGAAATTGATTTGAATTCTATGAGTATGCATGATCAATCCTTTCTTTGCACTATAAGATATGCTATTATTCAAAATGCATTAAGACAACATACATCATATAACTACTAAGACTAAGTTGCAAGTATATTTTTAGTAAAAGTGATATTGAAACAAAAAAATTTTCATCCAATGTAAGAGATAGGTTAACCGCATAAATTATTATGTAAAACTATGGTGTATGCCTTGTCAATACTAGGGTATAGTGATAAACTGTTACTAGAGTTGTAATTCGTAAAGGGAAGATGATACCGCTTGATAAAAGACAAATAAAGGAAAAGGGTGTTCAATATGGAGAAATATATAAATGAGATAGAAATGTCGGAAATACTGGGAACAGATCATAGAGACCCCCATCATTTTTTGGGAATGCATCAGCAAGATGGTATTTATTACATTAATGCTTATAAACCATCCGCATTTAAAATGGAGGTTCTTGATTTAACCCATCATAAACAAATAAAAATGTCAAATATCAAAGATAACGGAATCTTCACGGCGGTTGTAGGGGATCAACCGATCGACTATAAGTTAAAAATAGTTGAAGGCTCAGGATATGAATGGGAAACCTACGATGCTTATGCTTTCGAACCTGTAATTCAAGAATTAGATATGTACTTATTTGGTAATGGAACCCATTATGAGATATACAAAAAATTAGGCGCACATCTTATGACCATCAATGGTATATCAGGTGTACATTTTGCTGTATGGGCTCCAAATGCTAAAAGAGTGAGTGTTATTGGAGATTTTTGTGGTTGGGATGGTCGTGTATACCCACTTAGAAGTGTAAATAATACAGGTATATATGAAATATTCATTCCCGGTTTGCTGGAAAATGAAAAGTATAAATTTGAAATAAAAACACAAGATAATTATATACTGGAAAAATCAGATCCTTATGCGAACTATGCTGAGTTTCGTCCTAATACTGCATCCGTGGTGACAAACTTAGAAGGTTATGAATGGCAGGATGGTGAATACAAAGAGCGTATGATGTCTAAGGATGTCCTAAATCAGCCCATTGCGATTTATGAGGTGCATCTTGGATCGTGGAAAAAGTCAGAAGGCGAGCCAGGCTATATGAATTACAGAGATATAGCAGAAGACTTAATTAGTTATGTAAAAGAAATGGGTTATACGCATATTGAATTAATGCCGATAGCAGAGCATCCATTCGATGGTTCATGGGGATATCAGGTGACAGGGTATTTCGCCCCCACCTCCAGATTCGGAACACCCAAGGACTTTATGTACTTTGTGGATCGATGTCATCAGAATGATATTGGTGTCTTATTAGATTGGGTACCGGCACATTTCCCTAAAGATGCTCATGGTTTAGTGAATTTCGATGGAACAGCTTTATATGAGCATGAAGACCCCAGAAAAGGTGAGCATCCACACTGGGGGACTATGATTTTTAACTATGGACGAAATGAAGTTAATAACTTTTTAATTGCCAATGCATTTTATTGGATAAATGAATATCATATTGACGGATTAAGAGTAGATGCCGTTGCTTCCATGCTATACCTTGATTATGGAAAGGATTATGGTGAATGGGTTCCTAATCCCCATGGCGGTAGAGAAAATTATGACGCTATTGATTTTTTCAAGCATCTTAATTCCATACTTTATAAAGACCATCCGGGTTTACTTATGATAGCTGAGGAATCCACTTCATGGCCAGGCGTGTCAAGACCAACAAATTATGGAGGTCTTGGTTTTGGTCTAAAATGGAACATGGGTTGGATGAATGATTTCTTACGGTACTTATCATTTGATCCAATTCATAGACAATACCATCATAATGATTTAACATTTAGTATGGTGTATGCTTTTACTGAAAATTTTGCATTGGTACTTTCACATGATGAAGTTGTTCATGGAAAAGGCTCCATGATTAATAAGATGCCTGGTGATTATTGGCAAAAATTTGCTAATCTAAGAGCTGCCTATGGATACATGTACGTGCATCCCGGTAAAAAACTGATGTTTATGGGCTGTGAGTTTGCTCAGTTTGATGAATGGAGTGAAAACAAGAGTCTAGATTGGCATTTGTTAGGATTTGAAAAACATCAGCAAATGCAACAGTATGTGAAAGACTTAAACCGTCTGTATTTAGAGGAGAGAGCATTGTGGTTCGATGATTTTACCAGCGAAGGTTTTGAATGGATTAATTGTATGGATTATGCAGCAAGTATAATTTCGTTAGTAAGAAAAAGTGATCAAATTGATGAGACCATCATTGCGGTAGTGAACTTTACGCCTGTGCCAAGAACACTTCATAAGATTGGGGTGCCATATAAAGGTTATTATGAAGAGATATTCAATTCGGATGACTTTAAGTATGGTGGAAGTGGTATTACCAACACGGGTATGTTAACCAGCTTTGATGAACGATATGATGAACGAGATCAGACATTAAGCATCAAAGTACCACCACTTGGTATGACAGTAATCAAATACAAAGGATAGTTGGTTAAAGGGTCAAAACTAAGTTTCACTAAATTCGCCTACCATATGTAGATTACGTTGATACATTCATAACTACATATGGTAGGTGAAAGTTCAACTATATAGTTTTGACGCCTTAACCATAGTTAAGAAGGTCCAAAAAAACAAAAAAGGTTTACCAATTATATAATGGTTAAAGGTCAAAACTAAGTTTACTAAATTCACATACAATATATAGATTGTGTTGATGCATTCAAAACTGTATATTGTATGTGAAAGTTCAAATATATAGTTTTGACACTTTAACCATATTTTATATAAAAAGGTTGTGGTTGGATTCTTCTGTAGCTCCAAGGTAAGCGGCAACACCACCATACTCAACACCATCAATTAATTCTTCTTCTTTGATGCCCATGATGTCCATGGACATAGTACAAGCCACAAACTTAACGCCGGAAGCCATAGCAGAAGCGATTAGTTCATCCATCGTATTTACATTTTTTGAGGACATAACATGGTGCATAAGCGAAGTACCAAGTCCACCCATGTTCATTTTACTGAGCTTTAATTTATGCGTACCCCTTGGCATCATTTTGCCAAACATATTATCAATAAGTGATTTTTTGACCGGAACCTTGTCGTGTTTTCTGAGAATGTTTAAACCCCAGAAGGTGAAGAACAATGTAACATCTTTACCCATTGCTGCTGCACCATTGGCGATAATCATAGAGGCTAAGGCTTTATCAAGATCGCCACTGAAGATAACCATAGTACTGCCGTTTCCACCAGATGACCCTGACTTATTTGATTTTGTGCCACCCTTTGCCACATATGCAACATAGATTTTATCTTCTTTATCGGATTTTATAAAAGTGTTACCTGTTTTTTTGCACCAAGCCTTTGCATCAACGATAAATCCCGGATCGGTAGCGGTAACCTTAAGTATATCCCCATCGGTGAGTTCGGTGATTGATTGATTCAGTTTCATGATAGGACCGGGACACTGAAGACCGCATGCATCCAAGGGTATTGCGTCACTTAATTTTGAGCTGGTCACGGTTGTATTGATATTTTTTTCAGGTGCACCATCATCATTTAAGGGTTGATCTTTAAAGTCAATGATACAGTTAGGATTGGTGTAGTCTTTTCCAAAATATTTGTATAGATTATAACCACCGATTAAGTTCTTAACTTTGTAACCGGCTTGTTGAAGAATTCTGGAAGCGATGTAACCACGTAAGCCAACAGCACAATATACGACGATGGTTTTATCTTTTGAAAGCATATGCATTTGATCTCGTAGATCATTGATTGGAATATGTAGAGCACCATCAATGGCACCAAGTTCAACTTCAACAGCTTCACGAACATCTAATAAGATATTTTGATTCAGGTCAAGTTTATCTATATCTCTCCATAAGAAAACATCCTGGTCTTTGTTAAGTATGTTCTCTGCTGCATACCCAATCATATTAACAGGATCTTTTGCAGATGAGTAAGGTGGTGCATAAGCAAGTTCTAGCCTTTGTAAGTCATAGACGGTAGCGCCAAAACGCATAACACTTGCTATGACATCGATGCGTTTTTCTATACCATCAACTCCAATATTTTGTGCACCTAGTATTTTGCCGTCCAAATCAAAAATAACCTTGAGCGTCATAGGAAAACTACCGGGATAATAACTGGCATGAGACTTAGGTTGTATGATGGTCATCATATAATCATGTCCGTATTTTTTGCCGGCACCTATGAGTGACTTTTCATTAATACCTGTTGTCGCTACAGTTAAGTCGAATATTTTAGCCACACTGGTACCTTGACTACCTTCATAAATGGCGTCACGACCACATATGTTATCCGCAACAATACGACCTTGTTTATTAGCAGGTCCGGCCAAAGGAATCATGGTTTTATTATTGGTGATATAATCATCCACTTCAATAACGTCACCTAAAGCATATATGGATGGCTGGGAAGTACGAAGATGTTGATCGACAACAATACCACCTCTTGTATTGACTTCTAAACCGGCGGCTTTGGCAAGTTCACTATTTGGTGAGATACCAATACTTAGAATGACCATGTCGGCATCTATCTGGGTACCATCTTGTAAGGAAACCGTTGTGATGCCTTTATTATAATGGAAGTCTTTAACACCATTTTTTAAGTATAGATGAACACCCATAGAAGATAAATGGCTATGAACCAATTGAGCCAGCTCAAAGTCCAGAGGTGCCATGACTTGGTCAGCCATTTCGACAAGTGTAACTTCAATACCAAGATCATGAAGGTTTTCAACCATTTCTATACCGATAAAGCCGCCGCCTATGACCGTTGCTTTCTGAATATCATGTTCAGTGACATAAGATTTGATTCTATCGGTGTCTGGTATGTTCCACAATGAAAAGATATTGTTGCTCTTAATGCCGGGAATAGACGGCTTAATAGGGGTGGAACCGGTGGAAAGAACGAGCTCATCATAGGATTCTTCATACTTTGTGGACGTTTTGATATCCAAAACGGTCACGGTTTTTCTTTCGGGATTGATAGCAATGACTTCGTTTTTAGTTCGGATGTCAATGTTAAACCGTGTTTGCATAGCCTCAGGTGTTTGAACCATGAGATCATCTCTATCTTTAATGGTACCGCCGATATAGTAGGGTAAACCACAATTGGCATAGGAGATATAAGCACCTCTTTCAAAAATGATAATTTGTACATTTTCATCCAAGCGTCTAAGACGCGCAGCAGTTGTTGCACCGCCGGCAACACCGCCAACAATTAGAACTTTTTTATTCATAAGTTACCTCTTTTCTTTGATTGACAAATGTTTAACTAAAAAGTATAAATCATATAAATCATATATTATAATAATATAATATTATAAGTAGAATATTTTGTCAAGTTATTTTGCTATTTATTTAGCATGAAGTATTCGTTAATATAAAGTGGCTTTAAACCATAAGTTTTTTTCTTTATTATAGGCATCTTGACTATCACTGGCATGAATCAAATTCATACTGGGTAGAGACGGGTCCAAAACTGGGATACCATAATCGTGTCTTATTGTACCGGGTTTAGCACGATCAGGACGATAATGACCAATAAGTTCTCTTGCTATGGTGATGCCATCATCAGAATCATGGCCTAAAATCATTGGTATAGTTGGTTTGCCAACAAAGGCAGTCTTTAACCAATCCTTAAATCCTTCACCTTCTCTTATGATGACTTCTTTATAATGCTCTTTAATTAATCTGTAATCGACAACACGATAATGAATGTGCTCGATTTGAAAGCCGGCTTTCAAAAAGCGACCTGTAATTTGATCGACGAGACCTCTCTCAAGAGCATCCGGTTTTAGAATGATAAATGTTTTTGAACTCATCTTCCTGCCTCCTAATTCTTGACATAGTATCTGTTTTTTTAATTGTAACACTTTTAGATATGAATTCAAAGATGGTTATCGTAAAACTTAAATGGTTTTTATTTGAGACTTTACAATTGGAAAACGATTGTGTTAGAATAATCAAGAATATACATAAAAACTTTTATCAAGTAATAATCGTTACAAGGAGGAAAAAGATGGATAACTATGAAGTTGTTTTAGATTTTTTTAAAAATCAAGAAGAACCGGTCAATGCCGGTAAAGTTGCAGACGGTACAGGCATTGAGCGAAAAGAAGTAGATAAGATCATGAAAAAGATGAAAACAGAAGAAGTGATTGTATCACCAAAACGTTGTTATTGGTCATTTAATAAGTAGCTCAACTTTCCCGCTTGTTAATGTTCTTAGTGACAAGATCAATTTGTTAGACGTGAGTTTGGAATCATCTATAAAGTTAAGTTGTTAATAAGGCCCTTCCAACAATGTCTAAAGCTACATATAGCTTGACTTTTAAAGAATATTATAATAAAATAACATGGATATGTAAATGAAAAATGACATGCAAAAACTCGTATAATTCAGCAATATGGGCTGAAAGTTTCTACAAACTACCGTAAATAGTTATAGCTATGAGT
>NZ_JCBCDA010000088.1:0-17279 GCF_059865615.1 Petrocella sp.
CTTTTAGGAAACCAAGGCACAAAAACCGGCGTAACCGCCTTATATGCCTTAAAATCCTCTCGATCCTTATACTTCTTCTCCAATAACGGAACACCTGATACATACCTTAGAAATAGATTAATCAACAACGGACCTATGAACGTCCAAGCTGTTTGAGATGCCTCAAGCACCGTCAAATAAATACCCCACCAAATCATAGCTTCACCAAAATAGTTGGGATGCCTAGTATATCTCCATAACCCTGTCGTTATAATCTTACCTTTATTCTCCGGTAAAGTTTTAAACCGTCTTAATTGTTCATCACCAATCACTTCAAAAAGATAACCAATCCCAAAGACAATGCTTCCTATTAGAGAAAAAAACCCTAAACCATCAACCGCTTCACCTGCTAAAGCAATAATTGGTAACGCTACTACATACATAACCACCATCTGAAGCATATAAACATTAAAAAAAGCTTTTAGTCTTGGCCATTTTTCGCCCCATCTGATACGCATTTGGACGTATCTATAATCCTCTGGCTTGCCAATGTTTCGTTTTGCCAAATGTATAACCAATCTAATTCCCCACATAAGAACGAAAGACGTAGTAAGTATATGCACCGCTCCTATTTCCCGACCTAGAAGCAATCCGGCAATAGCCAAAATAACAAAACCACCACCCCAACCAATATCTACAATAGAGTTGTCCGCTAAAACTTGTCCCAATATAAATAAACCTGTAAAATATATAAAAAGTATTATTAAAGCTTGTAAAAACATAATATCCCCTCCTATTGAGTGATATAACCGACGGCTATTGCACCGTCACCTGCGCCAATTGCAACGATTGAGGAAACGTCTTCTAAGTAAGTCGGCGGCATACCTAAAGCTTGTTCTAGACCCTCAGTGTAGGCTTTCGCCGCTTCAAAATTCTGTGCATGAACCACACAATAAGCTTTTAAGCCTATTGTTTTATTAATCTTAATGAGCTTTTTCTTGATTTTCTTAAGACTAGCTTCATGACTAAATGCAAATCCTCCAAGTCCACCCTCTCCGTCCTTATCTAATGTGACAATAGGCTTAAGATTTATAAGATTGGCAATTTTTCCACCTTTTGTGCTGAGTCTGCCTGACATAATCATTGCATTAAGGTTTCTAACACTCACTAGAATCTTGCTTTTACCCACCAATAGCTTTATTGTTTCAATTATTTGATCATAAGGCATATCCTGTTCTATAAGATTTGCACATTCCATAACCAATAAACCTTGTGCAGCAGAATTTTGCTTTGAATCAATAACTGTGATTTTGGATGGATGACCATCTATCGCTTCGGCTACTTTTTTAAAAACATTAAAAGTACCACTTAAGGCTTTTGAAACTGTAATAACGATAATTTCATCATAATATGCCAAAAGGTTTTGGAGTTGTAACATAACAGTTTGCTTATCTGGTTGAGAGGATGTTGCACGCTCATTACTTTCTTCTAATAAACGAATGGCCGTTTCATTATTGATGGTGATACGATCAATATATATATCATCTTTATGAAGAATATTCAAATTAACCACTTGTATCTGATGCGTCTCAACAAAAGACCGAGGTAGATCAGCAATAGAATCTGTCACCAATCCTATTTTGTACTTCCGCTCCTTTACCAGACTACTTTGCATAATCATATCATCTACTTTTTGATAAGATACACGTCCCAGCACCCTAAGTTTTTCAAAAAAATCCGCCGGTTGGTTAGTATGAATATGTACGCGCATTCTACGTTCATTACCGGCAACAATTAAAGAATCACCAAAAATCCGAAGATCTTTTTTAATATCTTTGAGTGGCTTTTTAATATCCTTTAACATCGCTTCTGTACAATACCGATAAGTCAAATCCATATCCTCATGATGATCAACCTTGACCAGCAAATCTTCCTCCTGATTTGCCTCATTCAAGTCATGGACAATCTCTGAATCGTAATCACCTTTTAAAAATCGTAAAAATCCATCTACGAAATGAACAAATCCTTTGGCTCCTGCATCAACAACAGCTGCTTTTTTAAGACTGGCTAATTGATATTGAGTTTTTATCAGAGCCTCCTCAATATCACCATATGCATAGCTAAGCAACTCACCAAAGTCTGTCGTCTTTTTCATAAAGCGGTATAGGGCTTCGGACCAGACTCGAATCAAGGTTAACATCGTGCCTTCTGTAGGCATTTCTACAGCATCATAGGCATAATCTACCGCTGTTTTGTTGGCTTCTACATAATGATGAACATTAATAATACCTGCACCATTTTCCAAGCCAATACTTATACCACTTAAATACTGGGCAAATATAATACCGGAGTTGCCTCTAGCTCCAATGATGGCTGCGTCTGCAATAGAACGCATCGTATTTCCCACATCTTTTTCCAGCTTTGATTCATTTAGTATACTATGCATCATGGAAGAAAGATTAGAACCAGTATCTCCATCTGCCACTGGGAAGACATTAATGCTATTAAGTTGCTTTCTATGTCGAATGACTTCTTGAGCCCCTGCTCGATAAGCATAATACAGAATCTTATTGCTAATTTCATTCATAATCCGAGCCCCCTTGTCCTGTTAGGTAATAATAAATCTTATATGATATATATTATCACATTATGTGATTACTGTCTATTATTATTTGAAAAACACATCACAAATCGATAATCATACAACTTAAGCTTTGGCAATTTATATGCTTCGAGCAGACTTAGCATACCAGGTTCATCACCACCCACCCCTCTATGATAACCATCAATATTCAGGGTAACAATGCCTTCATTTTTCATTTCATAACTATGGCGTGCACACTCTAAAGTATTCATCTTATATGGCCATACTGAAAAAGATAAAGGTGTTTGACATGATTGTATTTTTAATGATTTGTTAGGAGCCATCAAACTTACTTCATAAATATCTGATCTTAGACCATTTTCTTGTGGTCGCATATACTGATGAGGCATGTCCTCGACATCCTGTTGATACCGTCCAAACTTGCCTCCGCTTTTTCTATCCATATAGGTTTCATGCGGTCCTCTACCAAACCAAGCTACTTTACTAAAAGCACCACTAAACTCTGAAGTAAAACCCAGTCTAATCATATCTTTTTTTGGCTCAGCTATCGTTCGTATCTGTAGATCGCCAAAGCTGTTCACATAATATCTGATTTCAAGCTTTTTAAACACAGGAACATCATAAATAGATGTGATGATCACATTATTCTCTTTTCTATTCACAAGAAAACGAACAGCTTTAGGGGGGTGTTCAGTTAGTTTTTTGTATACACTTCTATTTATAAGTCCATGTAGCTCAGGTCTAAAATTTGCCAAGCCCATATCATTATCTGTTGGCGGTCTCCAGAAATTCATTTGAAATTTATGATCCAAGATTAATTGCCCGTCAAATAGGATTTTGTGAATTAATCCATCCTCCCGCATAAAATGAACCACCAGTTCTCCACCTTTAACCATTAGACCTTCATCAATCTTTCTAACTTGAACTTTATCACCTTCCTTAATCCCAGAATTGCTTACCTCTTGAACACAAAATTGCTCAAAGCCCATTTCATAACCAGCTTTTGCAAACCAAGTATCCTTTTTAAGTTTGGCAACAAATACATCATGAACAGTATCTTCCTTATTTTCCCAACTTTCAGGTACCAAAATCAACTTTGAACTACCAGGTTCAATCCAAGGTGTCTCTAGAACTCTTTCCTCTACAATATAACCTTCTATTTTTCTTAAGAAAACAAACTCATAGTTTTCAAGCCCCGTAAACAATCTTTTGTTAAATAAAAAATAGCCTTCCTTTTCTTTACGAATCTCAAAATCTTGATATACTTTTTTCACTTCCAATATAGCAGGATGCAAGGTTCGGTCTGCCGATACAATGCCATTAGCGCAAAAGTGTCCATGGTGTTTTTCTTCATTATAATCACCACCATAGGCCCAATAGTCTTTATCTTCTTTGGTGCCTTTTCTAAGGGATTGATCTACAAAGTCCCAAATAAAGCCACCGCACCAGTTGTCATAAGTTTCGAAAACCTTTATATGCTCTGCAAAGTTTCCTAAGCTATTTTCCATAGCATGAGCAAATTCACAACTCATGACTGGTTTATCCATATATTGTTCTCGCTTGAAAGCTTTTTGGTCTGCTGATAGTTGATTCATTACATTCTGGACGAGGGTTATTCTCGTGTTCTCTAATCTACCATACTGTGCTGCCTTATCCGGAGAAGGGTACATCATACTCAGAACGTCTGACACTTTCAAATCTAAGTCACCTTCATAATGAAACGGTCTTGTCTGGTCTAACATCATAGCCTCTTTTTTCATAATTCTAAAATTATCACCATATCCGGCCTCATTGCCAAGAGACCACATCACAACACTTGGGTGTTGTCGGTCTCTAAGGACCATACGATTCATACGGTCTACAACAGCATTGGTCCACATGGGATTATCACCAGGTATATTTTTTTTACGTACACCATGGGTTTCAACATCCGCCTCATCTATAACATACAGACCATGACGATCACAAAGCTCATACAAATGAGGATCATTGGGATAATGTGCTGTACGAATTGCATTGATATTATGCTGTTTTATAATCTTAATGTCTTGTTCTCTTAGAGCCCTTGGCAAATACCAGCCTGTGTCTGGATTGAACTCATGTCGATTAACCCCTTTGAAAATAATTGGAACACCATTAATTAAAAACTGAGCATTCTTGATTTCTACAGTTCTAAAGCCATAAGACGTACCTTTTATTTCAATTATTTCTCCATCTTCATTCTTAAGGATACAAGTCAAAAAATAAAGATTGGGCGTTTCATGATTCCATTTATTAGGATTTTGAATCTGAAGTACATCTCGATTCACCATCGTTAACTCAGACTTGTTCAAGATACACTGACCCAGTTCCCCTTCTTTTTCACTTATATACACTTCTAAGCTGTGAACATCGCTAAAAGATTTAAGTGTTATTTCGCTGTGTAAAAAAGCATTCTCATAAGCTGCATCAAAGGTATTATAGAAATAAAAGTCTTTAATGCCAATTCTTGATTCTTGATAGATGTAAACATTCCTATAAATACCGGCCATAAACCACATATCCTGATCTTCAAGATATGTACCGTCACTGTATTTATAAACCTCAACAGTCATTTGGTTTTCACCCGGCGTTACAAACCCCGTTATATTGAATTCGGAAGGTGTCATTGAACCTTGAGAATATCCTACTTCATGACCGTTAATATATAGATAGAAAGCTGACTTTACTGCTCCAAAATGGCAAAAAATGTCATTCTGAGTCCCTGTATCTTCTATGGTGAAATCCTTTCTATATATACCTACAGGATTTTTCTCTTCATCTATCCTAGGTATCTCTTTAGCTTTTTTGCTAATTGCCGGCGGATAATCAAAGGCTAAATAATAAGGTTTGCCATACCCTTGTGTTTCCCAAACAGAAGGCACATTAATATGATCCCAGTCCTTGGTATCTATCGCTTTATCAAAAAAACCGTTTGGTCGTTCCATATCATTTTTACAATAATAGAATTTCCAAATACCATTTAAGGATTTTCTACTTGACACTTGATTCAAATAGTCTTCAAGAGAATGATAACTCTCGGCTTCGTGCTTTGCTTTCTCTTTATTTATACCAATTACCAATGGGTTATTCCAATCTTTTTTCATCTTGTCACCCTTTCATGCTTCTCATATAAGAAGCTATTCATCTATATATTAAGCTTACTTTAATAATCCCATATACCTTTATATTTGTAAAGATTGACAAATCATCTTTTTAATTAAATCTTAATCCTCTATTAAGGTCCTAATAAATATATGCTCTTACACTATAATTAATGTCAAAACTAAGTTTCTCTGAATGACATCTGTTAAGAAAGGATGATTGAATATGTTAGAATTATTATTATTTTTTGCTATCCTAGGTCTTATTTTAAGCCTAATGTTTAAAGTCAGCATCGGAATTATTCGTCTTGCCCTTGGTATTGTTGGTGTACTATTGTTTTTTGTTCTTATACCTGTTGGGCTAGCGCTTATTATTCCTATAGTCTGTCTTGCCATAACCGTCGGAATTATTCGTCTTATTTTTTAATGCCAGAATCACCACAATTTAATTGGAACCAAAAAACAGTTTTACCACCTTTATGGCTTTCTACACCAAAATCAACCTTATGAGCGTGTAAAATATTTTTTACAATAGCGAGCCCTAAGCCACTACCTATTGAGTTTTCATTGGTGGCTCGATTCACTTTATAATAACGGTCCCAAATATGTTCTATATCTTCCTCTCTGATTTCAACACCTTCATTGATGACTTCTATGTTAATATAATTCTTTATCTGATTGGCTTTTATAAAAATATGACCATTCGATGGGGTATGATTAAATGCATTGCCCACCAGATTGATCATGACTTGTTCGATGCGCTTATAATCACCAAAACCCATCTGGACTTCTCCTAGGATTACTTCTAGGTTTATGGCTTTTTTTTGTGCCAAATCCATAAACCTATTTTTTATACTATCAAGAAGTGCTTTTATATCTATCGGTTCTTGTTTCAATTTAATCCCATCCACTTCCAATTGAGACAGGTTTAGAATGTCATCAATTAAGCGTCCTAATCTTTCAGATTCGTCTATAATAATCTCCAAGTGTCCTTCTCTTTTTTCCTGTTCTTTCCCACTAATGTCCCGAATGGTTTCTGCATACCCACGAATGAGACTAAGAGGTGTCCTGAGTTCATGGGATATATTGCCTATTAATTCCTTCCTTAATTTATCTGTTTTTTTTAGGGATACAGCCATATTCTTTATGGTTTCAGCTAGCTGACCTATTTCGTCTTCTCCCATTTTATTCATATGAATATCCCAGTTCCCCTGTGCTATTTCTTGGGCCGCTCTATTAATCTTCATAATTGGCTGACTCAAATGATGAGAAATCATATATGCTATCCCAAATGCTACCAATAGTAAGATTGCGGTTATATAAATGAGTTGATGTTTAATAATACCTGCCGTATCTGAAACAGGCGCCATAGTTGTCATAATTAACAGTGCGCCTTGTACTCGACTCGTCTCCATACTCATAATCGGCACACCTAAAGTTAGGTAATCAATATCAAATCTAGGATGTTTAAAAAGACTTCTATCCTTTTCTCCATTTAAGGTGTTGTTTAGAATTTGAGTGTTTTGTCTTCTGTTCATTCCTGAGAACGGCTGTTCATTATTGTAATCCATCTGATAAATGATATCACCGGTAACATCAACAATTTGTACACTCGTATTATAGGTATACACAAAAGCCTCAAGTTCATCTCGCATATTCATGACTTGAACTTTGCTTAAATCTCCTTCTTGTTTCATCAAATTGGATACAATTTGTTCGCTTCTGCTTTCTAGTTTATTGATTTGCATTGACATGTAGAATTTTTCTAGAAATACCACTTGAAAAAGCCACAATAGCAGAAGCATACAAACAACTAATATCATCATACCCATCCAAAGTTTTGTGCCTATTTTTTTCATAAATCAGCCTCCGGATCAAATTTATACCCTATGCGCCAAATGGTTACAATCCATTTTCTATAGCTTTTCAAATGTTCTCTCAATGTTTTAACATGGGTGTCGACCGTCCTGTCGTCACCAAAATAATCATAGCCCCATACCGAGCCCAATAGTTGTTCCCTACTAAATACCTTTTTCGGATTCTTAGCAAAAAAGACAAGCAGTTCATATTCTTTTGGTGTCAATTGCAGATAGCCATCTATAAGCCAAACACTTCTTGCGTCCAAGTCAATTCTGAGTTCACCAAAAGTTATCTCCTGCTTTTTTGGTATTTCTTCTAGTAAATCCTGTCTTCTTGCTAGGTGAACCTTGACTCTAGCTCTTAGTTCCTTAGGACTAAAAGGTTTTACCACATAGTCATCAATACCTAGTTCAAAACCTAATAGTTTATCATATTCTTCTCCTCTAGCGGTTAACATGATAATTGGTATCTTAGAGACTTTTCTAATCTCTTTACAGACAGTCCAACCTTCCATTTTTGGCATCATCACATCTAAAATCACAAGATCTACGCTATGATTTTTGAATTGGTTCAATGCATCCACACCATCAACGGCCTCAATCACTTCAATGCCTACTTGACTTAAATACGCCACAATAATATTCCGTATACCCTTTTCATCGTCTGCAATTAGAACTTTTACCGGCTCCATATAATTAACCTCTTTCTTTAACCATTATATCATTTATTCATGTCTATCGTGAAGCATAGTATTATTTCTTAATAACACACAAAGAAGCCCCCAATCTTCTATTGAGGACTTCAAAAATTTAGTGCAACTTAGTTTTGACCCTTTAACCATATTTAGAAATCTTCTAAGAATGTTGTGCTATCTATTACGTGTACCTTGACCTTGTCCGGATCGACTTTGAGTTCCAAACCCATTGCCACCAGCAACTTTTTCACCATTATCATTGCCCATGCCATTACTTCGTCCAAATCCTAAGCCAAGTTTGGCTTTATCTTGACTCAACCCTGAACCGTCACAATTTTCTTGATTTTCACGAAAAACATCTATCATTTCATCCGCTGCATCTCTCGTTAAGGTTCCTTGGGCAACACGTTCTTCAATAATTGCCAATTTAATCGCTACCATGTCAGTCCTAAATGCTTCGATAACTTCAAGTTCTTGCGCTAAGGCACCAAAAGTCGAATCCCCTTTTGCCTCATACACTTCTTCAATACTCTTACCTGTCAATTCTGATAGGCTTTGTGCCGGACTACCTTGTTCCGCTGCATATACACCAATACTTGTTGCTGCTACTAATACTAAAGCGCCCATTGTTACGACTAATTTTTTTGCTTTTTTCATTTTTTCCATCTCCTTATGATTTGTTTTAAAGTATGATTAACTTTATGTTTGTATTATACAAAACAATTGTGATGGAAGTGTGATGGAAGTATGATGATTCATGCTTTATTTCTTCTTGCTTTTCATAATTTGCCTAATGATACTACTTGAAGTGCCTTTTATGCCACCACCACCCCTAACAACAATCTCTTTAACAAGCTTAACTTTATAATAAGCACTTTTCGATTCATGGATGGCAATAGGAATGGCAGCATTTTTAATTGCGTCATATGCACTGGTCTTTTTCGTTTCTTTTTTAGCGCTGTTAGTATACTCTTTTTTAGGATCAAATGCTTGAGCCGCTTTTATTAATTTTTCATAAACGTAGATTAATTTTGGTTCTGATGAATGATGACCAATTTCACTTATATTGATCCACTTTGCACCGTTTGTTTCTACTTCATTAGCATGAATAAGTTCTGATTCATCAGCAATCAACACATATGCTACATTCAAGTGTAAATGAGCACTTATATAACGACCATGCTTCATATGACCCCAAACTGGTAATATATCCATTGCCATAATCTGTTTTGATAATGGTTTAATGCTCTTTAGACCTGTTTCTTCTTTTGCCTCTTTTAACGCAATCTTTAATAAGTCTTCATCTCCATCAGCATGTCCGCCGGTCCACCCCCATGCTTGATAAATCTTGTGATAAATAACCAAGACCTTCGTTAATTCTTTATTCATTATAAAGCCCGAACTTGTGATGTGAGCTAAGGTGTTCTCTCTATATAGAATATTATATGGAAATTGCTCTATAAAGTGATAAATATGCCTCTTATCACTACGTTCTTGTTCATTTAACGGTGTATAACTGCTTATTTGTTCTCTGAACATGTTAAAGCCTCCTTCTATCTTGCGCTTCCTTCAACTATCATATAGTTTTGACGCCTAAAACATCATATTATAATAACCTCAAAAAATCAATCTTATCCTAAAGGTAATGCTTGAATACCTGTTTATGTATGGTACAATAGCAGTATATCGGCTTTTCTATAAGTCGTTAAGATTAGTTTGTAGTATAAGGATACTACATATGAGGGTTTAAGGAGATTATTTATGAAAAAATTTTTGCTTGTTTTTGTGTCTCTATTTTTGATTTATATGGCATCAAGCTTTACAAATGCCAGTGAGCAATCACGCTCAAGAAATATATTAATAATTAACGCCTACCACTTTACTTATGAGTGGACTCTGGAGCAAAACCAAGGTTTAATTGAAATCTTAAAGGACCAGTATCCGAATGCCATCATTTATACTGAATTTTTAGACTGGAAGAGATTTCCAAATGCCTCACTTCTGGATGAAAGTCGTCATTTTTTCGAAAATAAATATAAAGATATAACAATCGATCTTATATTAACCACGGATGACATGGGTCTGATTTTTGCATTGGATCACCGTCTAGAATTGTTTCATGATGCCCCTATCGTGTTCAGCGGTATAATTGAGTCTACAGCTAATGAGATTCTTGGCGAAGCTACAAACGTAACCGGCGTCTATGAGGTAATGCGTCCTGAGGGGACTCTTGATTTGATTTCTCTTTTACAACCTGATGTGAACAAAATCCATCTAATTCATGATTTCAGCGAAAGCGGACTCCGAACAGCAGATACTTTTTTTGATGCACTTGACCGCTTCGATTCAAACGCATATGAAATTAATAATATTTCACATTTGTCCTTTGCTGATCTTCTACTTGAAGTAGCGACTTTTGAAGAATACAGTGTCATTATGATGATTTCTTATAATAGTTCAGTAGATGGCTTGATGGAGATACCTGAATACTTTGGTCAGATGATATCCTCTACAAGTGCTGTGCCTGTTTATTCTATTGATGAGTTTTTACTTGGTACAGGCATTATCGGTGGCACTTTTTTGAGTGGTCGGTTGCAAGGCCATGAAATGGGCAAACTGGCAATCCAAATTCTAGAGGGTATACACGCAGATGACCTAGAACATGTTAAAGAAGCAACTGTTTTTACCGCAGTAGATGAGAATCAAATGAACCGTTTTAAATTAGATAAAAACGCTTTGCCAAAAGATATTGTAATATTAAATGAACAATTCTCATTTTTTGAAACCTATTCCCAATTGGTTTTAACCATCGAAATCATCCTTGGTATCCTCATACTTTTCATTTTCTTTCTTATGATTGGTATACGAAAGTATAGGTTATCTGAACAGAAAATCCTTTCTCAGAAAAATGATTTACAAATATTAAATGAACAACTATCCACTTCCGAACAAGCTCTAAAAATTCAGAATGATGCTCTTTTATCTTATCAATTAAATCTGGAACATGAAGCCTATCATGACCCTCTCACATCATTGCCTAACCGTAATTTTTTAAACCAACATTTTAGTCAAATGGTACTGTCCTCAAATAATCAGACCCAAAAAACAGCATTGGTTTTTATTAATCTAGATAATTTCAAATATATTAATAATACTTATGGCCACTCCTTTGGTGATCGGGTTTTAAAAGTCATTGCTGTTCGACTTAATGACTTTAAAGAAAGTACCTTTACAATAAGACTTAATGGCGATGAGTTCATTCTTCTTATTCCAGTAGCACAAGATGATACTGAAGCTTATTTGTTTCAAGTAATGAATAGCCTAAAAAATCTTTTCATCCGTCCGGTCCACATCGATGATGAAAATATTCGATTAACCTCCAGTATAGGATATAGTATTTTCCCTGATGACGGCCCTGATTTAGATGAACTCTTGATACAAGCGGATATGGCTATGTATCATGCAAAAAAAACAGGGAAATCCACTTATAGGCATTATGAACCTCAAATGGGTGACAAAAAGGAAAATGATTTTATCTTGGTCTCCCACTTGAGAAAAGCCTATGAAAATAAAGAACTATCCTTGAACTTTCAACCACAGATTGATTCAAAAACCCATAAAATTGTTGGTTTTGAAGCTTTGCTCAGATGGCAAAGCCCTGAACTTGGAATCGTATCGCCCCTTAAGATCATCCCTCTTGCAGAATCTAGTGGACTCATTCTACCAATAGGTCAATGTGTTTTGGAACAAGCCATACGATTTACTCTAGATATGTTAGATTATATGGAAGAACCTTTCCTTGTTTCGGTGAACATATCGGTCATTCAGCTCTTAGAAGCTACTTTTGTTGAAGATCTGTTAGAGACCCTCGCTTCTTTTGATCTTGAGCCCAGCTATCTTCAGTTAGAGATTACTGAATCTATACTCATTGAATCCTATGAAATCCTATTAGGTAAGCTTAAGAAGCTTAGAGCTCATGGAATTTCACTATCTTTGGATGATTTTGGTACAGGGTATTCCTCGCTGAGTTACCTACAACAATTACCTCTAACAGAACTAAAAATTGACAAGAAGTTTATCGATGAAATCACCCAACCGGATACAGACTATATCCTCATCGACTCCATTATTATGTTGGCTCAAGCCCTCAATCTAAAAGTGGTCGCCGAAGGTGTGGAGACAGAGTTCCAAGCTGGATATTTAGAAGCAAAAGGTTGTCATATTATACAGGGTTATTATTATGGCAAACCCATGACCGAGAAAGAATTTATTTTATATTGTCACGATTCCTCTGCCGAAAAAATATTCACCCCAATGAACTAAACATACATATATACTACCTATCCCTCAACAGCAACCTACCTCAACCATAAAGTGCCTAAAACTGACTATATGGCTTAAGGAAGGCTGCCTCATTTAGAAGCAGCCTTCATAATACTTAATACTATTGGTTAAAGGGTCAAAACTAAGTTTCACTAAATTCGCCTACCATATGTAGATTACGTTGATACATTCATAACTACATATGGTAGGTGAAAGTTCAACTATATAGTTTTGACGCCTTAACCACTATTACAATTAGATTTTAACTTGTATCGCTTGTTGCTTTTCTACGGACTCAAAGGCAGCTTCCATAACCTTCATCACCCTCATAGCTTGTTCTGCTGTTATGGTCAGTGGTTTTACACCTTCTATAGTATCTATAAGATTGTCATATACTTTAGTAATACTGTCTTCTATATCCATGGGTTCCGATAAGATAATAGTCTCAATTGTTTCCGGACGTCTTGGCGCCATGGTTTTAGTTGGCCCTGCCTTGGTATAGACAATCTCATCTTCCCATACGCTTTCCTTGTCTAGGCATCTTACTATTTTCCCATCACAGTCCCAATCCTCAATTCTTAGGGTTCCTTGAGTTCCTAGAACATACCATCTAGGATGCGTCAAATAATTATTGGTAGATACTTCCACTTGAGCTGTCAAGCCACTTTCAAATGTCATAGTTAACCTAAAGTTATCATCCACTTCAGGATACTCGATATTATACATCTTACAGAAAACATTAATTACAGACTCATCAATCATGTACATTAACTGGTCAATTAAATGAACACCCCAGTCAAACATCATACCACCTCCGAGTGCCTTTAACGTGCGCCACCCTTTAGGCATACCTCTTGAACCTTCCACTCTGGATTCTATAACATAAACATCTCCCAGTAGCCCCGCTTCCACTGAACGCTTCATTAAAACAAAATCTTTATTGGTCCGTCTGTTTTGATTAATGGTAAATACCTTGTTGTATTTCTTGGCCGCTTCCATAACTTCTTCCAGTTCTTTTGAAGACATGGTAACCGGTTTTTCACATATTACATGTTTACCGGCTGCCATAGCTTCAATTGATAACTCCTTATGAACTTCATTAGTTGTCGCCACCAAAACAATATCAATCTCAGGATCCGCCAATAATGCTTTTTTTGAAGCATAGGCTATTAGGCCATCCTTCTTGCCTACTTCCTGCCTTAGTGGGTTAATGTCATATATACCTTTCACCTTAAGTCTTCTATATTTTTTCAGATTTTTATAATGATAGGCCGCAATACCACCATATCCAATTATGCCAAGCTTTAACATTTTTTCTCCTAACTAAGCCCACCACATACTTGTAGGGGTTTCAAAAATAATCACTTCTTTCAAAAACTCAATTGCTTTTGAAAGACCTTCATCTATAGACATTAATGCATCCTCATGTTCTATACTTATGGGACCATCATATTTTACAGCCTTTAACATACTAATCATATCATTCCATATCTCTTGATCATGTCCATAACCAACTGTCCTAAACACCCAAGCGCGGCCAAGTACATCACCATAATTTTTATTATCTAAAACACCATTAATGCCTACATTTCTTTCATCAATTTTGGTGTCTTTTGCATGGAAATGATAAATTGCACCTTTTAATGCTTTTATAGCACTTACAGGATTTATACCTTGCCAGAACAAATGACTTGGATCAAAGTTGGCGCCAATAACATCACCAACTGCTTCCCTTAGGCGCAATAATGTTTCAGGATTGTACACACAGAATCCAGGATGCATTTCAAGAGCTATCTTATTGACATTATGCTGTTTAGCAAATTCAACCGTATCTTTCCAATAAGGAATCAGCACTTCATTCCATTGATAGTCCAATATGGTTCCAAAATCATCTGGCCATGGGCAGGTAACCCAATTCGGGTATTTGGATCCTTCACTATCACCAGGACAACCTGAGAAGGTGATAACTGTTTGTACTTCTAGTTTTTCCGCCAATAAAACAGCATCAATAAATTGGTCATGAAAGTTCTTTGCTATGGTTGCATCGGGATGTACGGAATTCCCGTGACAAGATATAGCTGCAATCTCAATATTATATTTTTTTACCAAGGCTTTAACCGCTTGCACTTTCTCGTCATCAGCCAAAAGCGTCTTTGCATTTAAATGAGCATTACCCGGATAACCACCTGCTCCTAATTCAACTGCTTGAACACCCATAGCACTAAGCTTTTTTAAGGTTTCTTCTAAAGATAAACTGCTATATGGTACTGTAAACACACTTAATTTCATGATACACCTCTTTCTAAAAGCATTCTATTGATTCATGTGTTGTATTAGAATTCAATGGTCTTCCCTGTTTTTGCCGATGCATAGATGGCTTCAAGGATTTCTGTGACTACTAGAGCCTCCTCAGGTTTTACCGTAAGTTCTGCCCCATTTATTATGGCATTGTAAAAGGTTTTAGCTTCTGTTACTTCAGGTTCTTCTACACTACCTTCGTAAAAAGCAACACCTTCACCCCCAAGACTTGGTTTCACCGTCGTTAACTCGTTGAAATCAACTTTATTAATTCTAAGGCCCTCTTTCATATCTGCACCAGCTTTGGTTCCACATAAGGTGGTTTGGGCCTCACCAACATCTAGAGTATTAAGAGCCCAACTTGATTCAAGGAATATAGTCGCACCATTTTCCATGGTTATAAAACCAAATGCTGAATCTTCAACTGTATAAGCTTTTGTATCCCAATCTCCCCAAGCATTGCCTGTTTCTGTTTGATTCGCCAGTTTTCTATAAACACTACCTTTAACACTCTTTACTTTATAATTGTTCATGGTCCAAAGTGTTAAGTCCAGAGCGTGAGTACCTATGTCAATGAGAGGTCCACCACCTTGTTCTTCTTCATTCAAAAATACACCCCAGGTAGGTACAGCACGTCTGCGAATCGCATGGGCTTTTGCCATGTAAATCTCACCAAGATCACCTCTTTGACAAGCTTTATATAAATATTGACTGTCTTCTCTATAACGATTCTGATAACCTATGGTTAGAAGCTTTCCTGTTCTTTTTGCTGCCTCTAACATAGTTCTTGCCTCTTTTGCAGTTTTTGCCATAGGCTTTTCACACATAACATGTTTATCTGACTCTAAAGACGCTATGGTAATCTTTGCATGAGATTTATTTGGAGTACAGATGTGAACAGCTTGTATGTTCTTATCCTTCAACAAGTCTTGGTAATCGATATATGCTTTTGCACCCTTAGCACCAAACTCTTTGAGCGCTTTTTGAGCTTTTTCTTCATCAATATCACAAAATGCCACCATCTCAACATTGTCCAGTTCTAGAAGCGCCGGCATATGTTTGTTATTGGCAATGCCACCGCATCCGATAATTCCAATTTTTATTTTTTTCAATTCCTTCACTCCTTCACAATATGATTTAATCGATTTTTCCATGCTTTAAGTATAGCTAATCGTCATTATATATAATATAATAAAACAATAAAAAAATATCAAATATTTGTCCTTAAGGAGATAACTATGGAAGGCTACTTAGAAACTGAAAAATTTATTGAAGATGGTATATCTTACCCTTTCAGAACCCATACCCAAGCCATTGAAGGTCGTAAACTGATTGTCGGTTCACATTATCATGACCATATCGAGATTTTATTCTGTTTGTCCGGTCGTATTAATATCTTTCTGGATGGTCAGGGTTATGTTTTTGGTGTAGGTGATATGGTGGTAATCAATTCCATGGAAGTTCATAATATCTTTGCTGCCTCAGAAGGTGTTAACAAATACATAGTAATCCGGTTTGATCCTAAGTTACTCTATACCACTACTCAGTCTATATTCGAATCCAGATATGTACTACCCTTTACCATGAAAACATCCGTTCACCAAAAATTATTTACTTATGAAGAAACCGTCAATACACCTATACCGAATCTTATTAAAAAAATTCTACATGAAGATCAAGAAAGAGCCTATGGTTTCGAACTGGCAATTCGCACCTACATTGGTGAAGTATTTCTTTGGATTCTTAGAAGTTGGCAGGAAAAAGGACTTGATTTAAATCTAACTCACGCCCTTGATAAAATCAATATAGAACGCTTACAGAAAGTCTTCGACTATGTGGACGAACATTTTGACCAAGAAATTTCTATTCAAAATATGGCAAAACTATGCGCTGTGAGTTATAGCTATTTTTCTAGGTTTTTCAAATCCGCCATGAATAGAAATTTTAGTGCCTATGTTAATTTTATCAGGATTTCAAAAGCCGAGAGCTTACTAACTACCTCAGGGCTTAGTGTCACCGACATCGCATTGAGCGTCGGCTTCTCTACCACCAGTTATTTCATAGAACAGTTTAAGCTCTACAAGAACATGACCCCAAAACAATTCCGAAAGAACTTCCAAACCCTTGAACAAATATAGAGCAGATCAACCCTAATCAAAGTCAGTTTCTTCGTGCGTATAAAGGTTTTCCGAGTATATCATCAGAAAATATCACTCTAATAGAGTAGAGAAATAATAGATAGTATTGTAAAGGATTGAGCAAACATGCTCCGTCCTTTATTTTTGTTTCAAGTAACTTTGGATTTAGTATAAAATTCATTACATTCATCCCACTTCTTTTGTAGCACCCAAGTCTTGGGTTTGCAACTTTATTGAACCCATTATTATATTTTCTATTT
>NZ_JCBCDA010000090.1:0-12195 GCF_059865615.1 Petrocella sp.
GTATCATTTTATGGTCAATGGCCAAACGGGCTTGGTGCATGGTGATTTCCCCAAAAGTCCTTGGAAAATTACCGGTGTGATATTAGCAGTTCTAACCTTCATCCTCATCATTGCTTATTTTGCCATGCAAAACGGCGCATAGTTATTTTATTGAGAAAAGAGCAAAAACCTTCTTTTAAGAAAGTTTTTTGCTCTTTTCTCAATAATTCATAATTTCAATTGTTTTTATTAAACTACAAGATTGGTTAAAGGGTCAAAACTAAGATTTAATGACTATAATTACAACAGCACCCTTCCTTCTAAAGCTCTTGAGAGGGTAATCTCATCAACGTACTCTAGGTCACCACCAACAGGGACACCATTGGCTATGCGCGTTACTTTAATACCGGAAGGTTTGATTAACTTGCTCAGGTATACGGCCGTCGCCTCACCTTCAACGGATGAGTTGGTGGCCAATATGACCTCCTGGGTATTTTCCGGTTCAAGACGTAATAATAATTCTCGTACTTTGATGTCATTTGGTCCCACATTTAGCAAAGGGGATATGGCACCATGGAGCACATGATAAAGACCCTTGTATTGTCTGGTCTTTTCATAAGCAGCCATGTCTCTTGATGCCTCCACTACCATAATGGTTTCTTGATCTCGATTAGTGCTTTTACATATTGGACATAATGTATCGTCTGTTAGAGTAAAACATTTACTACAGAACTTAATATGTCGCTTAGCATGAACAATCGCCTTCGCTAGGTTTTCTGCGGAGGCTTCTGGCATGCCTATGATATGAAAAGCCAATCTTTGGGCTGTTTTGTTACCGATTCCCGGAAGCTTTGACAATTCGTCAATGAGTCTTCCTACATGATTACCAAAATAATCCATTTCTACCATCCTTCGATTGCTTGTTAGAACAACCCACCTGGCAAGTTCATACCACCTGTCATTTGGGACATTTGGCTGCTTACCGCTTCTTCGGCTTTTCGAATTGCTTCATTAACCGCTGCAACAACTAAGTCCTCTAACATTTCAACATCATCTGGGTCAACTGCTTCTGGATCTATGGTAACTTTGGTTAACTCTTTTTTTCCATTAACTTCTGCTTTGACCACACCGCCACCAGCTGTTGCTTCAAACAGTTGTTTATCTAGATTTTCTTGCATCTCTGCCATTTGTTTCTGCATTTTTTGTGCCTGCTTCATAAGGTTGTTCATGTTACCAGGTGCACCTGCACCAGGAAATCCTCCACGCTTTGCCATACTATTGCCTCCTTATCTAATCTCAATGTCAAAGTTTATCTTTGATTTTATTTGCTCATATACGTTCTTAGCATCTTTTAAGCTTTCATCTTTGCTCATCTGTCTCTGGGTTATTTGGTTATAGTCTTCTTGGTCTATCACCTTGATGTTGAATTTTTTGTCAAACATCTGTTTAAGCACATGGTCTATTTTACCCATATTTTCTTCTTGTGACAAGTGATTTTTTCCAATTTCACTGTCGCATACGATATAGACCACGTCATCTTCTAAATTGATTGGAAATGCATTTTTTAAAAAGGCTTTGGTTACGGTATGTGTATGTTCCACCACACCCATCCAATTGTGAATAACCTGTTTTATATCTTCTGGTACAGCATTAATATCGATGACTTTTTGCTGTGATTTTTTAAGTGCTACTTTCGAAGATTTTTTTTCCGGTATGACTTCATGAACCATAATACCATTTTTTACTGTTTCTTCAAGATTGGTTAATCGATGTCTTAACCCTTCGTTTGAATCATCCATATCTGGATTACACAATTTAAGTAACTCTACTTCCAAAAGAATCCTCTCACCTGACATGTACTTGATTTTGTTTTCAAGATTAGACAGTTGCTTTATATAATATAAGATGGTCTCATCTTTAAAACGTACGCTCTGAGATTTTAGTAGGAGAATCTGATCCATGGTCATATCCAATATTTCATCCGGTTCATCCACACTTTTGACCACCAATAGATTCCTAAGATGGTTAACTGTATCTAGTATAAATTGTAAAATATCCCTACCTTGCATGGTGATTTTCTCCACGATATCCATACAGACTTTTGCATTTCGATCAAGTAGGGCATCTGTTAATTGTGCAAAAACTTCATGGTCCACAGCCCCCAGAACATCCAATACTTTCTCAAGGGTCACATCTTCTCCAATATAAAATGCAATACACTGATCTAGGATACTAAGTGCGTCACGCATGGAACCATTGGCCACTTTGGCAATATAATTTATGGCTTTTTCCTCTATTGCTATGTTTTCTTGTACCATATAAGTTTTTAGTGCGCCGGTAATTATTTCTATGGTGATTCTTTTAAAATCATAGCGCTGACATCTTGATAGTACTGTTGACGGTATTTTATGAGGTTCAGTTGTAGCCAGAATGAAGATAACATGCTTAGGTGGCTCTTCTAATGTTTTTAACAGCGCATTGAAGGCACCTGTTGATAGCATATGAACCTCGTCAATAATATAGACTTTATATTTCCCAAGTGTAGGTGTATACTTTACTTCATCTCGAATATCTCTAATATTATCAACACCATTATTAGATGCTGCATCAATCTCTATGATATTCATACTTCCCTTTTCCTCAATATCCACACAAGAAGGGCACCTATGACATGGGTTGCCTTCAATTGGCGCTTCGCAGTTGATGGCCTGAGCAAATATCTTGGCTGTAGATGTTTTGCCCGTTCCTCTGGTCCCACATAACAAATAGGCATGCGTCACCCGCTGTGACATGATTTGATTTGTCAGTGTTTTTACAATATGATCTTGTCCCACTAAGTCTTTGAATGTTCTTGGACGCCATTTTCTATACAAGGCCGTATAAGCCATTTGAGTCACTTCCCATCTGTTTCTATGTCAATTATACTCTTTTATCATTTTACCACAAGTTTAGATTCTCTTGAAGGTCCTTCCACCGTAAAAGCTTCAAACCCATATATGGTTAAAAAATACTTACACATCCAAATCTTTTTGGTATAATAACATTTATAAGGTGGTGATTCTATGAATTTTTATTTAGCAAGACAACCCATATTTGATCGGAATCAAGTTGTGATTGGGTATGAGATTATCTATAGAAGCAGTTTAAACTCTCCTGAAAAAGTAGACAGTGAGTATGACGAGGCCACATCTCGTCTATTGCTTAACAGCTACCTCGACATTGGCATGGATACTTTAATGGGCGGCCATATTGCCTTCATCAACTTTGATCGAGAACTGGTTCTTAAAGATAGTCCTCTACTCTTAAACAAAAGTACTACAATTATTCAGATTTCCTCGGCTATCGTCCCAGATCCCATTTTCTTGGATAAGATTAGTGAATTTAAGAATGATGGTTATCTTATTTCATTAGCCGGCTATTTAGATAATTATCCACATATTAACCTTCTAGAGTTGGTCGATATTATCCAAGTGGACCTTACCACAAACACTGCCAGTAGCCTTAAACGTATTGTTAAGCGTTTCCAAATGACGACTCAAATACTTTTGGCAAAAAATATAGAGAGCCATGATAGCTATGAAACGCTTAAAAGGATGGGTTTTGAACTTTTTCAAGGATATTATTTCTGTAAACCAACCTTAACAAAAGGCAAAATACTACAACACTCCAATCTAAATAATGTTGAAATCTTAAAGTTGTCTAATGAAAGTGAACCCAATATTAAGGAAATCTCTAAGCGGATAGAAGAAGATATTAATCTGACCATCAAACTACTTAGATTGGTTAATTCAAGCCATTATTTTATGAATAAGATTCAATCCGTCCAGCATGCTCTTGCCATGGTTGGTGTTCAATCTTTTAAGAATTGGCTTAATATTGCACTTTTGGATTCTTTACTGGGTGAGCAAACACCGGAGATTATAAAGCTATCCATGGTGCGTATGAAAATGATGGAAGAAATCGGTCATATCAGTAAATCAAAGTTAAATACAGACTCTTTGAAACTAATTGGTTTGCTTTCTGTTCTGGATGTATTACTGGACAAGAATATGATGGATGCCGTTGGACCCCTTCCAATAGAAAGGGAACTAAAAACCACTTTGTTTGGTAAGGATACAATCTATACGCCAATCTATCGATTGGTCCTTGGTTATGAAAAAGGTGACTTCAATATCGCTTACAGATATGCAGAAAAAGCAGGCATTCATCTAGACGCTCTACCTCAGATTTATGCAAAGTCTATACAATGGGCTGACGATTTATATAACCACATTTATCCTAGCGGAGAGCCTACGGTACTGATATAGTAGCATAATATGATGAAATGGAGTCTTAGCTTTAACCTACAAATAAGAAGAAGAAAAAGGCTCGGAGCTTAAAAGCGCCGAGTCTTTTATATTATTATTAAATTCCGTGCATCGCACTTCGAATCTCAAACACAGGCGTTACCTTACTAGTTTACTCAAACCCGGCACCCTTACGGCACACAAGAAATTCTGCTTAGTGCTGCTTCCGTCAAGATCTGACACGGTTCACAGATTCTCATTGCGTAAGACCAGATCTTCATCGTCACTTTTTAAGGGCAGCCCCACATTCTTCAACCCTCGGATTGATATCACTCCTGCTATAGCGGATTGCAGGTACAGGACACCGCTAACTCCCCAGCTGCACGGAAACTTTTCGGCTTCATTATACAACATTTATCAAGTCCTATGTTATTTCTAAACGCTAAATCAGTATATCGGTTTTTCAACTTTCTGTCAACCTGTAGCAGGATAATTTCTCTCAGATTTCTTCCATTGTTTGAACGCTGGTTTTATCTGTTTTTTTCTCTTCACGAAGCATTTTAAAAAACTCGGACATCATAGTAGCACAAGCCTCTTGACATACACCTGTTACCACACTCACTTGATGATTGAACCTAGAATCGTCAAGTAGATTATAGATAGATCCAGCACATCCGGCTTTTGGATTCATTGCACCGATAACCACTTCCTCCAATCGTGCTTGCACAATTGCTCCGGCACACATGGGACAGGGTTCCACTGTTACATACATGGTACAACCTTCAAGACGCCAATCGCCAATGACTTTACTGGCTTCTTCTATGGCCATTAATTCTGCATGGGCCAAAGTGGATTTTTTTGAATTACGTTGATTATACCCTCTTCCAATAATTTGTTCTTCAAATACAATAATAGCTCCTATAGGAACTTCCATAATTTTTGCTGCTTTTCTACCTTCTTTGATGGCTTCTTCCATCCACTTTTCCATTTAACACACTACTTTCTAATTATCATTGCTTCTTTTCTATTATTGTAACATGGTTGGTTAAGGCTTCAAAACTAAGTTTTACTAAATCCTCCTATAATTCATAGATTGCGTTGATACTTTCGCAAGTATTCATTATACGTGATAGTCCAACTATGTAGTTTTATAGCCTTAACCTTGGTTAAGGCTTCAAAACTAAGTTTCACTAAATTCTCCTATAATTCATAGATTGCGTTGATACTTTCGCAACTATTCATTATACGTGATAGTTCAACTATATAGTTTTATAGCCTTAACCTTGGTTATAGATATTGTTTGAAAATGCCGATATAATGTAAACAAGGAGGTGGGCTTATGTATAATATAATGATTGTTGATCAGCAAAAATCAAATCATGAAAAAATCAAGCTATTTCTTCAAGAATCTAAACAAGAGTTTGAGATTATTGGCGAAGTTACTAGTGCTGAACAAGCGGAGAGCCTACTTGAGAAAACTGAAGTGCATATAATTATAGCCGATGATTTATTACCCAAAAAAACCGGTCTTCAACTTTTTATAGATAACAGCGAGAAATATCCGAATATGCATATGATTCTATTTACCGATTATAACCGTTTTAACAGTTCAAAGGATATTATGGCTCACGGGAGGATGGACTTTCTTTTTAAGCCCATTCGTCGTAATGACGTGGTTAAAAGTATCATTCATATGAGCCATTTTGTTGATGAGGCCATCCAAAAAAGTGACGCTTTAAAAATAGTCCGTGCTTCCTATGAAGGTCATCTAAATGTTTTTAGAGACAGATTTCTCATCAACCTTCTCCACGGACATATGGATAGCGACTTAACCATTTACAATCAGATGAATTACTTCAGTATTCCTTATAATAATAGCTTTACTGTGGGTGTTATCAAAATTGACCATTATAGAACCTATCAACTTGCCTTAGATGAAGAAGAAAGACAGTTTCTAATCTTCAATGCTCTAAACGTAGTCGCCAATTATGTTGAGGACAAGCAACTTGGCTTTGTTTTCATTAATCGATATGATGAACTCTCCTTTGTTTTTACAATCGAAATGGGTGAAGATGATTTATTCAATCATGCTTATAATCTACAAGAGCTTCTGTCCTCTATGCAAAAAATAAGAGTGACCATAGGGCTTGGCAAAACCTATCACCAACCTATGTTCATCAGCGTTTCTTACCATCAAGCACGAGCTGCTTTAAGGAACAGTTATTATTTAGGTCAGGCTTCTATTATCCATGTTAATTACATCCCCGGAAAAGGCGATATCGCTTATTTTTATCCACGAGATAAAGAGCAGTTGATGATTTATGCAACGGTCAATGGTCATCTAGAGGCTTCTTTGGAATATTTGGATTTTATTTTTGATGCCCTCAAAGTAGATAATCAACTCCCAAAACACTATTATCAGATTATGATTATTGACCTCCTCGTCAACATTAATCGTACTGCCATGGAAAATGGTCTTTCAATAGAGGATTTTTTCAAATCCTATATTCGCCTTGGTGAAATTAATACCATCGATAATCTTAATCAAGCCCATCTCTATTTAAAAGATGCACTTTCAAAGATATGTGCCTATCAAAAAAAAGTCATACTGACCTCTGACGGGCAGCTTCTAGATGCGCTTTATAGATATGTCCACACCTATTATGCAAATAAAATCTCACTACGACGAGCGGCTCAATTCCTAAAAACTACCCCTTATCACCTTGAACAGATTATTATGAATCAAGAAAAACAAACCTTCTATGATTTCTGTATGAGCATACGCTTGAACGTATCAAAAGAATTACTTAAAAACACATCGGAGTCCATCGCTTCCATATCAGAAAAAATTGGTTTTACCAATCCTGAATACTTCGTAGCCATTTTCAAACAGCATTTTTATATGACACCTGCCACCTATAGATATGATGGAAAAGATCGAATTATACACCATATTTAGTCGCAAAAGCTATTGGTTCAGTCTTATTGTTTTGACGCCTTAACCATAATTAATAAAATAATTTTATAGTTCACAAAAGATTCACATTTTTTACATACTACATACACATTAATCCGTTATTATAAGAGTGTAAGAATTAGTTACCTCTTACATATTAAATACTCTCCCCCTCATCCTTTATAAGCACCCGACGAAAGTCTAGGTGCTTGTTTTTTGTCAAAATCTTTCAAACACTCTATCTTGAGCTGTTTATGTTCGTTCCAAATTCTAGTAAATGCTTACGGTATTTCTTCGGAACAAAGTTCTCTTGTAACTTAAGATTAATTCGATCTTCAATAGCAATCTTGTCAAAATAAGTTTGCCACAATTTTCTAAAAAAAATCTCTTCTTCTAGCAAACCATCCTCAATAATATGATTAAAGTCTGTCATTAGCCATTGGCCTTTTTGCCCTACTATAGCTAAAGCTCTTTTAACATCATGGATGATAAACTTTTCTTCTTTAAAACGATCTGAAAAGTGTTCTCCAAGCAAACTGATGATATTATGGTCCGGTTCAAACTGGGCATATAGATAATGCCCCAAATCTGAAAATCTAAGCAATCCCATAAATCTATGCTTCTCAAAACCCACTTGTCTTCCAATCTTAAGGACCTGATAAATGGCATCTACAGAACGCATTCTATCTGTGGCCAAACCATGTTTAAATGCAATTTCCATGCAATTTAGTAACATAGTATCTTTATCATAAACATTAGATAAGAACGTATGATAGATGTTGAAATACATATATTCAGAGAACTGATTCAACATGGCTTGGTGCACCTTAGTCGATTGATTAGGATCCGTCTTTATATACCTTGTTGTTTCTAAAAGCTTTGGCTGATAGATTCTTTCTTCATAAATACCTTCTACTTTTTCCTCATAGTAGTGATGATAAATACAGGTCAGAAATCCATCAAACTGGCCATCATATAAATAGACCATAATTATACCTCAAAACAATGAAAGCTGGGTGTGTTTAGGAACAGGATTAATGGCGCTTTTAATGGATGATATATCAAAGCTTTTTATTCCAAAGAATTTGCCATTACACGTAATAAAATATCTAGCCCGTTTTGCAACCACACCCATTTTTTGTAAATCTTCGAAATCCACTTTTATCAGCTGCCGTTGCTTAACAATCCTACTTGCAGAAGTTGGTCCTATACCTGGTATTCTTAGTAGTTCCGAATAACTCACCTTGTTAATCTCCATGGGAAATAAGTGTATGTTATTTAGTGCCCAATGGAATTTGGGATCATAGTCCAAATCAAAATTACTTTCTTTTTCTGTTAAGATCTCCTCTGCAGAAAATCTATAGAATCTGAGTAACCAATCCGCTTGATAAAGCCTATGTTCTCTAATTAATGGGGGTGCTGTCATAATGTCCGGTAAATTCTTGTCTTTATTCACCGGCATATAAGCTGAATAATAAACACGCTTCATATTGAAAGTCTTATATAATTTTTCTGATGTCAGTAGAATACTTCTATCTGTATCCTGAGTTGCACCGACTATCATCTGAGTGGATTGACCTGCCGGTACAAAGCTAGGTGCTGATAAATAACGACGTTTTTCTTCCATTGATCTTCCAATGCTTTCTTTAATCTGTGCCATGGGAAGAAAAATCTTCTTTGGTTGTTTTTGTGGTGCTAGTAGCTTTAAACTGGATTCACTAGGCAATTCAATATTAACGCTCATTCTATCCGCTAATAGACCTAGTTGATAGATTAACATCTGATCCGCTCCGGGTATTACTTTAACATGTATGTAGCCTGAAAATCTATGTTCTGTACGAAGCAGTGTCAAAACTTTAAGGATTTTTTCCATGGTATGATTAGGATTGATTTCTATTGCCGAACTAAGGAATAACCCTTCAATATAGTTTCTACGATAGAAAGCCATCGTAATATATGCTATTTCTTCAGGTGTAAAACTGGTTCTTATGATATCATTACTACTACGATTAATACAATAGGCACAGTCATAAACACAATCGTTGCTCATTAAGGTTTTTAAAAGGGAAACACATCGCCCATCAGCTGACCACGTATGGCAGATGCCACAAGCCGCCGCGTTACCCATAGAGCCTGTATTCTTCTTCTCAACACCACTTGATGAACATGAGACATCGAATTTTGCTGATTCAGCCAGTATACCCAGTCTTTCCATAATATTGTTTTCTAACACAAAGCCACCACCTTATGAATCGTCTTCCTATAGTTCATTATAACAAATAAATCAACCGTTAGCAAACATATGTTCCCTTTATCACAGATAAAATAAAGAAAGACACCTCATATTTGAGATGTCTTTCTTTGTTTTATCTGTTTTTCAAAAAACTTCTGATATACTTCATAACCAGATAATCCAATATTGATAACCTTGATTAGGATTTTTACAATCTTTTTTGTAACTTTTAAGCGCTTAACACATTTAATGGTTTTTTTTATCCATTTTAGCATATTGCCTTTTCTTGATGGCATCAAATCAACTCCAGCATTTTTATTATAATCTTACAAGAATTGGAAGCAGCAAGTTGTGTAAATTCATTAAAGTTCATTTCTGCAGAGTCGTCTGCCTTATCTGAAATAGACCGAATGATAACAAAAGGAATCTTGTTTAAATAGGAGGCTTGTGCCACAGCTCCCCCTTCCATTTCCGTACAATAAGCATCAAACTTATCCAATAACCATATCTTTTTCTTGATATCTGAAATGAACTGATCGCCACTTACGATCCGCTCAACATATACATTTGTTGCAGAACTTAAAACATCCGTCGCATTCTTTGCAATCTTAATCAAATGCTGATCTGCTTTGTATGAAATACAACCCATTCTTGGGACTTCTCCTAAAGCATATCCAAAACCGGTTGCATCCATATCATGCTGGATTGTGTCACTTGATATGACCACATCACCAATCTCTAGAACGTCACTAAGAGCTCCTGCAACACCTGTATTAATTATGGCATCCACATGAAAACAATCTATTAGAATCTGCGTGCAAACCGCGGAATTTACTTTACCAATACCGCCTTTTACAATAACGACCGATGCACCACTTATTAAACCAACGTAGAATTCTAGAGATGCTATGGAACGCACTTCTTTCAAATCCATTTTTTCTTTTAGAGTTAATACTTCTTCTTCCATAGCTCCAATAATGCCGATAATTTCCATTAATAATCCTCCTTTATTTCATGAATTAACTTTATACGCCCTATTTTATTATTATAACATATTTTCTGAAGTTACTATATGATGATTGTATATTAAACAAAGCTACCAACCGGCAGCTTTATTTAGTATCTTGTAATTATTATCTCACATATATATTGTAAGTTGGTTACATATTTCGTTCTGCTATTTCTGCTAGAGGGCTACGTTCAACCCTTTTCAGAGTGACGTGGCCTGTTATTCCGAAAGGCTTCATCTTTTCAACGGTATAAATCAACCCATTTGATCTGGCATCTACATAATGATTGTCAATCTGGTTATCGCTTGGATCTCCTAATAAAATGAACTTAGAATTATGGCCTGCTCTCGTTAGCATTAATTTAGCTAGATGGGGTGTCATTTCTTGTGCCTCGTCAACAATGATAAACGAATTGGTAAAAGTTCTGCCTCGCATATAAGTGAAGGTTTTTGTTTCTATAATACTTCTTTGCCTATACTGATCAATAAAATCATCTACAGTAAACAATGGCTTCTGGTTGTTAAAACGTTGTTCTTTTTGGCTATCTTTATTCAAGTCCTTTAAGTCCGTTAGATTCTCAATCGCATCATAGAAGCTACCCATCCAAGGTTTAAGCTTTTCAACCTCTGTACCTGGTAAGTAGCCAATATCTTCTCCTGCCGGTACAACCGGTCTTACGAAAACTATTTTTCTATATCGATTTGATTCAATAACATTCTGAAGTGCCGCTGCTGTAGATAATATAGTCTTACCGGATCCTGCACCACCTGTAATTGTAACAAAATGTATATCTGGATTCATAAGTAATTCAAAAGCCATCTTCTGTTCTCTATTAATTGGGCTTAAGCCCCACGCTGTTTCATTAACGTATTTTAGGGGTACAATCTTTTGTCCGTCAAATCGAGCAATAACCTCATGGCCTGAACGGTTATTGCTTCTAATATGCAGAAATTGATTCGGATAATACTGTTCTTTTACAGAATCTTCCGGTACAAAACCGCCTCCATATATGGCATCGATCGTTTCTGATGGCCACTCTACATCTATATAACCTGAGTAAATCTTGTCATTGTCAATCTTATCATTTTCAAAGTCTTGTACTTCAATGCCTAATGAGCTGGCCTTTATATGCATGTAAACATCTTTTGTTACTAGAATTGTTTTGATGTTTTGATTGGCTTTTTGTAGATTCTTTACCACTGCAATAATTTTCGAATCATTTTTACTATAATCGACGCCGTTTGGTAGTACATCTGTGTCCAAATAATTCTGTTCTACTTTTATCATACCACCATTTTCCAGTGGAATACCTTCTGATATATTACCTTTATTCATCAACATCTGTAATTCTTTAGCGACATGTCTGGCATTAAATCCCACCAAACCATCTCTCTTTTTTAAGTTGTCTAATTCTTCAATACATAAAATGGGAATAATGACATTGTTGTCTGAAAACTTATACATGAATTTAGGATCGTGTATCATAACATTGGTGTCAATAACGTAATTCTTTACCATAACATCCGCCTCCTAGAATTATATTGCAAGTCATATATAGTAATGATTAATGATTCAAAACTATATAGTCGAACTTTCATTAAAATACATATAAGGGTTAAAGGGTCAAAACTAAGTTTCACTAAATTCACATACAATATATAGATTACGTTGATGCATTCATAACTATATATTGTATGCAAAAGTTCAACTATATAGTTTTGACACCTTAAC
>NZ_JCBCDA010000017.1:0-8757 GCF_059865615.1 Petrocella sp.
AAAGCAAAACAGTATTAATGAACGAATTTTGTTTTTCATCATAAGTCTCCTTCTTAGTGGCATAGTTTGTATAATTCTTGTCGTATTAAAGTCGTCCAAATCTTTAGTTACATTGTATCATATGCTATATCCCATCTACAAATAAATCATAAAATAATTCAATCAACCTAAGCTTATTAAAATAAAAGTTTAGAAACATAGTCAGACTTCTGTTTCTAAACTTTATATCATTTTGTAAAATTATTTTATTTTTTATAATCGTCTTATTAGGTCTTTTTAAGATATTTTCTTGTGTCTAGAGCAACTGCAAATACAATAATAAAACCTTTAATAATGTTCTGATATTCAAAAGATATGTTAGCAAAAATCATACCGTAACTCATAACCGTAAATAATAATACGCCAGCTATGGCTCCTGATACTTTACCGACACCACCACTAAAAGAAATACCACCGACCACACAAGCCGCTATGGCATCCAGTTCATAATTAAAACCCGAACTGTTATTGGCACTACCGATTCGACCGGCTTCCAAAAAGCCACCTAAACCGTACAAGATACCTGCCATCACGTAAACCAATAGAAAGGTTCCAACCACATTGACGCCTGATACAGCAGCGGCTTCCGGATTACCTCCTACAGCAAACATATTCTTACCAAATACGGTCTTATTCCACAATACCCATACTATAATACTCACAATAACAGCATATATGACAAGATACGGGATATAGAAACCACCAGTAAATTTCAGTGGTCCAATACCTTCAATTCTGCCCAATATAAAATTCGAGTATTCTTTTGAAAGACCACCAATAGGTTGTCCACCTTGTTCCGGTGAATTATAATATAAAGTCAATACCCCATATAGCAGCACGCTCATACCTAATGTTACGATAAATGGATGTACTTTGAAAATTGCTACAATATACCCATTAATCATACTAAAAAAAGCACATACAGCCATGGCGATTAATAATGGTATCAATAATTTAACAAATGCTGGCATGGCTGTCAACCATATTTCCGGATAGAATCTAGAAGCATACGTTTCCGCTTGTGACAAGGATGCTGAGATTACCATAGCAAAACCAACGGATCGTCCTAAGGAAAGGTCTGTACCTTGTAAAATAATAATACCACCCACACCAAAAGCAAGAATTAACTTAACAGAGGACTGACTAAGCACGTTAATAAGTGTACGCACAGATAGGAAAGTCGGTTCCCTAAGTATAACAACAGCAATTAACATTGCCATAACAATATAGATGGCATTATTAACAAAGAAGTTTAACCAATCTCTTTTGTTCATATTTTTGAATCTGTTTATTCTAGCATTAATATTTCTTGTAAAATTCATTTTTCAACCACCTACTATAAATATTTTGCGGATAATTTTAATAAATCATTTTGATTCGCATTTTTTGTATCTAAAATATCTGCAACATAACCTCTGCTCATGACCATGATGCGGTTCGTAACGCCTAGAATTTCAGGCATTTCTGATGATACCATAATAATGGATTTCCCCTTATTGGCCAGTTCAATCATCAGATTATAGATGTCATACTTAGCGCCTACATCAATCCCTCTTGTTGGTTCGTCAAGAAGTAAAATGTCCGGATCTGTAACCAACCATCGTCCAATAATGACCTTTTGTTGATTGCCACCACTTAATTCTCGAATCAATGATTCTTGGCTAAATGTCTTAATTCTCATGCTGGCTATTTGTTTTTCTGTGTCAGAGAGCATTTCCTTTTCATTTAGCACGCCAAACTTACTGACATAGTTCTTAATATTAGCACTACATGTATTAAATCTAATGTTAGCAACCTCAAAGATACCTGTTGATCTTCTTTCTTCTGTTACAAGAGCTAATTTGTTTTCAATGGTTTTGTGCGGACTTGAATTGTTGAGTTTCTTGCCATCAATATGAATTTCTCCACTCTCAATTGTTCTCATGCCAAATATTGCTTCAACAAGTTCTGTTCTTCTGGCACCTACCAAACCATAAATACCTAATATTTCACCTTTTTTTAGTTCAAAACTAACATCATTCACCTTGGGTTCATATCGTGTTTTCAGGTTTTTGACCACCATTTTTACGTCCCCCGGAATATTGGTTACTGGTGGAAAACGATGACTTAAGTCTCTACCTACCATCATATTTATAACCTTATCCATATCTAAATCTTCGATAGAATTCGTACCAATATACTCGCCGTCTCTAAGTACCGTCACTTCATCTGATATGGCAAATATCTCATCCATTTTATGAGAAATATATACAATGCCACATCCTTGTTTTTTTAATGTTTCTATGATTTCAAACAGCTTATCTACTTCTTGTTCTGTAAGTGAGCTAGTTGGCTCATCTAGAATTATAACTTTGGCTTCATAACTGACAGCCTTGACAATTTCAACCATTTGTCTCTTTGATACAGACAACTCATTTAACCTTGTATTTGGATCAATATCATTAATTTTGATTTTTTTAAATAATGCTTTGGTATCTTGGTACATTTTATTCTCATCGACAAAGCCTCTTTTAGTTGGATACCGTCCCAACCAAATATTTTCACTCACCGTTCTTTTTGTTACTTGATTAAGTTCTTGGTGCACCATGGAAACACCATGCTCTAGAGCATGTTTTGGATCTGTAAAATTCACATTTTCACCTTTTAAATAGAAGGTCCCTTCATCTTGCTTATAAATTCCAAAAAGGCATTTCATAAGGGTCGATTTTCCTGCGCCATTCTCTCCCATAAGAGAATGAACTGTACCTTCTTTAACATCAAGACACACTTTGTCTAGAACCTTAACACCTGAAAAAGATTTGGATACACCTTCAATTTTTAGAATACTTTGTTTAACCATTTTTTCACCTGACCATATTCTTTTTTGCTAATAATACTGCCAACGCCTTTATTAAGACATTGGCAGCATCAAAAACTAATTATTTAAAGTCTGCATAATTTTCTGGTGTAACCGCTACATAAGGTACACGAACAGCTTTCACTGCATCTAGTGTCCAATCCGTACCTTCAATAGGGTCTTTACTCTTAGCTACATTTACGCCTAAATCAATGACGGCTTTAGCTTGGTTCTTACCATCATTAAGTACTGTACCATTCATTTCTCCTTCAGCAATATGGTTTAGAGCTTGTTCTAGAGCATCAACACCATAAACCGGGATTGTTACACCTTGTTCTTTCATCGCGTTGATAGCACCAAAGGCCATACCATCGTTATTACAGATGACCAACTCAATGCTGTCACCGAATGATGCTAACCAAGTAGCCATTTTATCATTACCACCATCTGTAGACCAATTTGGATCTGGTTGCATCGCTAATTCTTCAACCAGAATGCCCGCATCATCAAAAGCTTTAACCGAATATTCCGTTCTAGCTTCAGCATCTGGATGTCCTGGTTCACCTTTCAATAACACATATTGAACGGTTCCGTCACCATTTTTATCCCAATTAGGGTTTGCTTTCCAATCAGCCACCATCATGTCACCTTGGATAATACCCGCATCTGCTGAAGCCGTACCTACATACCACACTTTGTCGTACATATCCATTACGCCCGCTTCCGTTGCTTCTTTGTTAAAAAGAATTAGTGGAATATCAGCCTCTTTTGCTTTTTGAATAATTGTACTGGCTGAAGCTGGATCCACTAGATTAATTGCTAAAACATCAACACCTTGTCCAATAAAGATATCCACCTGGTCGTTGAGTTTGTTTTGTTGATTCTCCGAATCAACGATGTTGATTTTTATACCAGCTGCGTCAGCATACTCTTTCAATGCAGGAGAAACGACACCATTCATAAAGTTATCACCAAAATTGTAAATATTGGCTCCAATTACAATCTCTTCTGTTGCTTGGTCCGTTGTTGTGCTAGGACCTTTTTCACTACCACACCCCGCGATTGCCAATACCATTGTTAAAACTAAAATCACACTTAATAATTTTTTCATTTTTACCCTTCCTTTTTCGAATTATTTGTAAGGTTAATGTGTCAAAACTATATAGTTGAACTTTAACCTTTGTAATAAAGTACAATCAAAATATTGATTGCTTACTTTATTTAGTATATCATTCTAGAAAATTATTAAAATGTGATATTCTACTATCCTTTTTGTAAAATTTTGCACTATTCATTACTATGATACTTGTATGAAATTAGTATATATTTTTTGTCAACCAACTCATACTGTAGTTTTTCATCATTATTATCCAGGATATATTCTGCCAATTGCATAATGGCCTCTGCCATACTTTCCCCGTCATTAATGATTGTGCCATACATATATCCTTTTTTTGTAAGCAATTTGGCCTCTTCCAACCCGTCAATACCAACAATTCGAAAGGGAATATCTGTCACAATCCCATCTACTTCCATTCCAAAATATCCATTATCCATTAGGTATTTTGAAGCACCTATCGCCATGGCATCATTGTTACTAATTAACAACTCAATGTCTTCGCCAAATTCAGACATAATATCATGCATAGCTCGATAAGCTCTTGTTTCATTCCAATTGGCAACTGTTGTATGAAGTACTTCCACCTCAAATCCTCTATCTTCAAGACCTTCGATAACTGATTTTGTCCTTTCTTCAGCATCTTGGTGGCCTTGCTCTCCTTTTAAAATAACGCACTGAATAATGTGATCGCCATTTTTATCAAACCCACCTAGATTTTCAGTATCATTGCTCAGTCCCTCTGATATTAATTTGGCTTGCATCAATCCCGATTCTCTTGCATCTGTTCCGACATAATACACATCTTCGAAATATTCTAAGTCTTCTTTAAGGGGTTCTCTATTGAAAAAAATAATCGGAATCTCCTCTTGAAGTGACTTTCTCACAAAAACATAGGAGCTTAACCTTTCAACAGGATTTATCACCAACAAATCAACACCTTTTTCATATAATTCTTCAGCAATCTTGTTTTGTACAATTTGAGATTTTTGACTATCATAATATACAATATCATAGATCTCTGTATCATAGGCCTTTATATAATCCGAAACCCCTTTTATAAATGGGTCTTCCATGTCATAAATCAATACGGCAATCTCTTTCTTATTTGGTCCACATCCATTGGTCATAACTACTATTAATATCAGTGACATTAGGATAATTATTCTTTTTTTCATGTTTTATCTCCTCGTTTCAACACCTTTATTTCTAACTTTTCACGTGGTATACAGATACTTACCGTTGTGGTCTCGTCTAACTCACTCGTTATTCGAATATACGCTTTTTCACCATAAAATAATTTGATTCTCCGATATACATTTTTCATACCTATACTTCCTTTTTTATTACCATCTTCCATCACATGATGGATTTCTTCGATTTTTTCTTGGGTAATACCATAACCACTATTTGTAACCATAAGCTTAATATAACCATCTTGTTCAAAAACTTGAATCGATATCCAACTCTTTTGATCATCTTTATCAATTCCGTGGTATATGGCATTCTCAACCAATGGCTGAATTATCAGTTTCATAATTCGAAGTTCAGATATTTCCGGATTGCACTCAATCGTATAAACAAATCTATCATTGTAGCGCATTCTTTGAATCAATAAATAACTTTCTATATGTTGTAACTCTTCAAAAATCGGTATAAACTGTTTTCCTTTGGATAAACTTACTCTGAAATAGGTTGATAAGGCTCCGACTGTATCCACCAAGTCTTTGTTTCTATTTTCCTCAGCCAACCAGATCATACAATCTAATGTATTATACAAAAAATGAGGATTTATTTGATTTTGAAGGGCTCTGATCTCTGTCTTGCGCTTGCCTTCTTGTTCTTTTATTACTTCATTCATTAATGCATGTATTCGATCAATCATACTATTAAAGCCGGTAATAACAGTTGTTATCTCCTTTTGTCCTTCTATCTCCACCTTTGAATCATCATTTCCATGATGGAAGCGAACAATTGCTTTATTTAATTCTTTTAGGGGGTTTGTGATTTGCATGGCTACAAAATAAGCTACTAAAATTGTAATCAACATCGTAATAACAATGATACTTGCAGCTGTGTAGAAAGCGTTTGTCGTACCTTTTTTAAAAGCATCTATATCTTGAAACGTGGCTATACGCCAACGTGTCGAACCAATCGTATTCATATTAACAACCACATGGGTTCCATTAATCGTTAACGCCTCACTTCCAAAAATCAATGCTTTAACGGTACTGTAACTCTTACTATTATAGCCATATTGACTTTTGTCTGATGAATAGACAATCTGATCTTTTTCGTCCAAGATAAGGATATGCCCATTTTCCCCAAGATTGGATACATTTGACAAGGAATCTAATCCTTCGAAATTCATATCAATTAGCAATACGCCTTTTTTAATTACATCACCTTCTTGATATTCAAAGGCTTTGGACACAGAAATAACTTCACCCATGTTCACTTCATAGATTTCTTGTGTTCTTGGAGAAGAAAAATGCGTGACTTTATCATCAAAAATAGCAGTTTTATACCATTCTTGAAGGGCAATTAATGTAAACTGCATTTCTATGTCTTGTGAAGATACAACAACTTGACCCGAATTGTCAAAAAGCACCACAGATACAATGCTATCCTCAAGATTTTCT
Source organism: Petrocella sp. (assembly GCF_059865615.1). NCBI lineage: Bacteria > Bacillati > Bacillota > Clostridia > Lachnospirales > Vallitaleaceae > Petrocella > Petrocella sp. The sequence goes on from NZ_JCBCDA010000017.1 coordinate 6,635, forward strand.
AAGGTTATAAACAAATCCAACACCTGCTCTTTGTCCATCATCATGTCATAGTCTAATGCTTTTTTTTGCAATAAATTCGCAATGCCTTCAACGCGACTTGTATAATTTTCATAATTAAAAACAATTTGTTTATTAATCTCACTGGCTTGATCATAAACAAGATCTTTACTTGTCTTTGTGCTGATATAATAAACAGATAATATAGATATTGTAACGGACACGGCCAATACAAATGTAATAGTTGCTATAATTGTCTGCATAATCGTAAAATGATTCATCGAAAATCTTTTAGTATGCTTCATTTTTTTTGAACTCCTTTGGTGATTGACCGGTTATTTTCTTAAAGCTATGACTAAAATAGTAAACATCTTTATAACCACATTTTTCAGCGATGGACACCATTTTATCTTCAGTGTTCTTTAATAACAGCTTTGCATGGTCAATTCTTTTAGAAACCAAGTAACGATTGAAGGTTGTTTCTGTCTCCTTTTTAAACAAAGTACTTAAATAAGATACACTAATATTAAAAGCATCACCGACCATGTCCATATTCATTTCAGAGTTATCGTAGTGTTGCTCCAAATAAGCAATAATCTCACCCATGAGTTTAGATGTTTTTTTTGTTTTTCTTGTAGCAATATCCGCTTTCATCTCAGAGATAAGTTTCGTTATCAATATCATAAAACCATCAATATTCTTAGCTTCAATATACGTCTTAATGGTATTAATATCTAAAGATCGCCTTAAATTAGCACTAACACTATCTGAATATTCTATTAATAAGCCGCTCAAGGTTACTATGACACAAAAAAAATCATAAAGATGCTCTTCTTTAATTTTTTTTGTAAGCTTCGCAATATACTCCGAGAAATCTTTGTCATTCATATACCTCATATTCTTTTTAAACTCATTAATATCTTCAACATTGAAGCTCTTCTTATCAGGAATTATATCGTTGTCCCCATAATAATTTATAGTATTAGAATCATCCATGCCATACGACTCTAATTCAAATTGGCTTTGTCTATACAGATCAAATAAATTATCAAATTGATCAGCAATACTGACACCCATTGCAATCTCGACTAAGATATATTTCTTTATATAGTTAATCACCTTATATAAAACAAGATCGAGTGTTTTCATGAAATCCTCTCTATCTGCTTTAACAATACTCACAATGTCTTGTCCGAACAGGATATGATAAGCATTGAAGCTCTCACCTACCAACTCTTCCATCATTAAAAAACACTGGTTCTTCTTCTTCTCTAATTCGATAATATTACCGGTGAAATTCATCAACCTTGTACAAATCACCACATGAGGTTGGCTGATGCTTATTCCTACTTCATTAGCCATAATCTCATCATCATTATTTAACTGATATTCATTTAAATAATGATAAATAATACGGTTTCTTACTTGATTTAACACCATTTCTTCTTTCAGCTGTATATGTTCATTTTCTGCATCTAATGATTGTTTTATCTTATCTAAGAATTCCTCAACATGACCACTTGTAATTGGCTTTGATAAATAGGCCACAACATCTAAATTAATTGCCTCCTTAAGATAAGTATAGTCGTCATACCCTGATATGATTGCTACTTTTACAGTTGGATAACTTTTTCGAATGATACGTGTCAACTCGATACCGTCCACAAACGGCATTTTAATGTCTGTAATGACTACATCCGGTGTATGTTCCTCTAACAAATCCAGTGCATCATAGCCATTTGAGGCTGATCCTATGACTTCAAAGTCTTTTTGACCTTCGATTTTTGATGCAATTCTTCCTCTTACTTCATCTTCATCATCTACCAAAACAATCGTATATTTCATATCTCACCTCTATCATGCCTTATAGAATTGGCTGTTTTTATGTAATCGTTGATTATAAGGCCTCTTAAAACCAAAGGAAGCTCATATCTTATATACTACAATAATACAGTCCTAAATATCTGTCTATCTTTTTATCTTATTAAAAAACAAGAATCTCCCACGCATCATTCACCCATCTATTCTTTTAAGTAAAGTTAATTATTTAACAAATAGGGTTGACGCACACACTTAAACGCGTTATAATAACACATAATTTCATATATTTATAGCAAGGATGAGGA
>NZ_JCBCDA010000121.1:0-34551 GCF_059865615.1 Petrocella sp.
CCTCCACCCCAGGAACTTCATGGTCGGTGTTGGTTAAGGTAAAGATTTGTGAAGCTGTATTTTTATTTTGATAGTAATTATGGTTAAAGAGACTTGATATAAGCAGTAAGTGTTTATTTTCATCTGATTCTCCAAAGGGGAAGACCAGAAAAATGAATGCTTACTGCTTTTGCAATATGGTGAGATGATGGATGAATTTGAGGGGACTTCTAAAATATGTATTTTATATGAACAAAGGGGGTTGACAAATGTAGGGTGAAGGTGATAAGATAATAATCGAAAGCGGTTTCGAAAACTTCTTTTTAACAGAAAGCACTTGTAAGCGATTTTTTTTACGAAACACCGAAAGCGGTTTCGGAAATCTTTCTAAAAGGACTTGCACTTAAGGCTAGAGTTAGGTATAATTTTTTTTAGAATGAACCGAAAGCGGTTTCGGAAAGGATGGTCATATATGATTACCATTTATGATATAGCAAAAAATGTCGGTTGCTCAAGCGCAACAGTATCTAAAGCACTAAATAATTATCCGGATGTCAATGCCATGACAAGGAAAAGAATATTGGAGATGGCTGAAAGCATGGGGTATTCACCAAATTCACAGGCACAGGCACTAACAAAGAACAAAACCTGGAATATTGGTGTCTTATTTGAAACGGAGAGTGAGATCCGTAATGGTTTTACCCACTACTTCTTTTCACAGATTCTTGAGAGCTTTAAGAAATATACTGAAGAACGAGGTTATGATTTAACCTTTGTATCCCAAAAAATCGGTGAGAATAAGGTGTCTTTCCTTCAACATGTAAGGCGCCGCCGCTGCGATGGTGTTATTATTGCTAACTATGATTATAATGATCAAAATGCGCTTGAATTGATTCATAGTAAGATACCTGTTGTGGTCATTGATTTTGATAACGATACAGTGAGTTCTATTTTTTCTGAAAACTATGAAGGCTTAAAACTGCTGACGCAGCACCTTATTGACCTAAATCATCGAGACATTGTTTATATTCACGGACAACGCAATTATGTTACCGGTGAACGGATTCGCGGTTTTGAAGATACTATGAGTGCCAATAACTGCAAAATAACGGAAGAACATTTAGTGGAAAGTGCGTATTACAACCGTCAAAGTATTGCCGATAAGACACGCATGGTTTTGGCAAGAGATAAACGACCCACAGCCATTATTTTCTCGGATGATTATGCAGCTGTTTTAGGTATCAAAGTGATTCAAGAGGCAGGTCTAAAAGTGCCGAAAGATATATCGGTTGTTGGTTTTGACGGTTTGGAACTCGGGCAAATGATTACCCCCCATTTAACGACGATTGTACAAGATACGAGAATGATTGGTGAATTAGCAGCTAAGCGTTTGACAGAAATTATTGAAACCAAGAATCGAACAAAAATAGACATAAGTGTGGGCGTAAAATTGTTAGAAGGTGCATCCAGTAAGCAAGTGAAACTTATATGAATGTGAAAAGGAGAAAAAAATGAAAAAGTGGATTGGTTTATTACTTACATTTACATTAATACTTTCTGTAACAGCTTGTGGTGGGGCGAAACAGGACAATAACGAAGCAGCAAATCAAGGTGAAGTTGGCGTACCAACTGAGAACAAAGGTGAAACATTGGTTGTATGGACCTTCACAGATGAACTTAAAGGTATGATTGAGAACCATTATTTAAAAGACAATCCGGATTTACCTTATAAAGTTGAAGTTGTCGTTGTCCCTAATGATCAATACCAAAACAAGCTTGATCCGGTTTTGGCATCAGGGAAAAGTGCCCCGGATGTATTCGCACTAGAAGCCGCGTATGTTAAAAAATATGTGGATTCACCTTTTACAGCAGATCTTGCATCTATAGGGTTTGATCGAAACAATATTGATACACTGCCTTATGTACTGGATGTAGCAACAGACACCAATGGCGTACTTAAAGGATCTAGTTGGCAAGCAACACCTGGCGCATTCTTTTATCGAAGAAGTTTGGCTTTAGAATATCTTGGAACCGAAGATCCCGAAGAAATACAAGGGATGATGAGCGATTTTGATAAGTTTTATGAAACAGCCATGACCATTAGTGAAAAATCAGAAGGTAAAGTAAAAATGATTAGTTCTCTAGGAGATCTAGTACAGGTTTTCTATGCAGCAAGACAAGACGGTTGGGTTGTAGACAATAAGTTAGTTGTAGATCCAAAGATTACTGAACTTATGGAAATGGGTAGAAAATTAGAATCCAATAAATTAACTAATCAATCCGAACAATGGACCGAACAATGGTTTGCAAGTATTTCAGGTAATGATGTATTTGGTTACTTCTTACCAACTTGGGGTCTTCACTATGTGTTAAAAACAAGTGCTGAAAATGCAGACACAGGCGTATCGACATCAGGTGACTGGGGCATGATCCAAGGACCTTCCTCTTATTTCTGGGGTGGTACATGGCTCGCTATGCGTGAAGGATCCAAGATGGAAGAAGCAGCAGCTGATTTAATCGAATACTTAACACTAGATGAAGCATTCTTAAAAACATGGGCTGAAGAAACAGGCGACGTTCTGTCCAATGAAGCGGTTGTGAATCAAATCAAAGACGGTTTTACAGAACCTTTCTTGAACGGTCAAAACCACTACGCTGCCTTTGCAGAGATGGCAACAAAAGTAGATGCATCTATTTTGACAGGTTCAGATAAAGATATTCAAGACTTATTTACGGAACAGTTGACCGCCTATTCTAAAGGTGAAAAAGAACGTGATGCTGCGATGGAAGATTTCATTTCATCGGTCAAAAATCAATTTCCCAGCTTAGAATACTAGAACTTCAGGGGTGAAGGCTTGTCTTTCATCCCTGAGTTATTCAATAAGTCATACATTAAGAAATGAAATTATAAAAAGAGACAAAGTTTAATCGATTGCTTAGAACAGAGTTTGAGAAATTAAGATAGGAGATTATAATGGCGAAGAAAAATAAGCACCAATTGGTTAATTATGATAAGTACGGTTATTTCTTTGTTGCACCCTTCATTATTGCCTTTCTGGTCTTCCAACTGTATCCGATTTTTTATACTTTTCAGTTAAGTTTTACAGATTTGGCAGGATGGGAAACCCAAATGAACTATGTGGGATTAAAGAATTACTTTGGATTACTTCAAAACGAGTTATTCCTAAAAGCACTTAGAAACACATGGATCATATGGACCATGAACTTTATCCCACAAATTGGCTTGGCATTGTTATTGGCAAAATGGTTTTCAGATGCACGCATGAAGCTTAAGGGCGCTGGACTTTTTAAAGTATTGTTTTATATGCCCAATATTATTACTGCCGCTTCAGTGTCTATTCTTTTTAGTACACTTTTTAGCTATCCCATGGGACCAATCAATCAATTGCTGATTCAATTCGGTGTTTTACAAGAGCCGTTTGAGTTCTTTAGAAGTGTGGGCGCTACAAGATCCATAGTAGCTTTCATTCAATTTTGGATGTGGTATGGCAATACATTTATCATTCTTATGGCAGGTATTTTAGGTATTAATCCTTCACTCTACGAAGCAGCTATGGTGGATGGTGCTACAAGTAGTCAGATGTTTTTTGGCATAACGTTACCCCTTATTAAGCCGATTACTTTATATGTACTGGTCACTTCGTTTATCGGCGGGATGCAAATGTTTGATATTCCCTTCCTGTTAACATTAAGGGGCAATCCGGATTACTCTATTGAAACTGTGACTATGTTTATCTACAGACAGGCTTTTAGTGGTAGTAGAAATTATTATATTGCAGCAACAGCTTCAATAACGTTATTGGTGATGATTGTGATTGTCAGTATAATTATTTTCAAAATCATGGAAGACGATAAAAAAATCAAAAAGCCTTTTACCAGTAGGTTTAGAAAGGCGGGTGCACTTCATGAATGAGCATAGATTGGGTAGATTTTATTGGTTAAGAGCATCTTGGATCTATATTGTATGTTTTATGCTTATGATCCTTAGCATTATGCCTTTTTGGATTCTTATTGTAAACGCTACAAGATCAACGGATCAAATACAGCAAGGTTTTTCTCTTATACCCAGTGGTTTTTTGGAATATAACTATAGGGTGTTGACCAATAGAGGCTTTGACATATGGCGTGGTTTTATTAATAGTTTCACCATATCAGCAGGTGCCACTTTTATGGCATTATACTTTAGTGCCTTAACAGCATATGGCCTTGTTATTTATGATTTTAAAGCAAAGAAGTACATATTTGCTTTGATTGCATTTATATTGATGATACCCGCTCAAATCAGTATGATCGGTTTTTATCGTATGATGCTAAATATCAATCTAACGGACAGTTATATACCTTTGATTTTTCCGGCCATGGCAACACCAGCTACTGTTTTTTTCATTCGACAGTATTTGCTTTCTTCCTTTCCAAAGGATTTGGTGAGTGCAGCAAGAATTGATGGCGCAAAAGAGATACAGATTTTTCACACTATTGCATTGCCTGTGATGAAGCCGGCACTGGCAACGATGGGTATTTTTGCCTTTGTAGGTTCTTGGAATAATTTCCTTATGCCCTTAATGTTGATCTCGGATGAAAAAAAATACACATTACCCATGTTGGTTCAGTTGTTAAAGGCGGATATTTATAGAACTGAATTCGGTGGCATTTATCTGGGTATTGCGATGACCATTCTACCATTGCTTATCGTGTATCTTATTTTCTCAAGGTATATTATTGCAGGGGTTGCTCTTGGAGGGCTAAAGGAGTAAAAGAAACTTAACTGAGTTAAAAAGGCAGAAGTATGTCTGATGATGTAAACAATTAGATTTGAACAGCTAAGGAGGACATTATGTTTAATGAATCATTTATATGGGGTGCGGCAACGGCATCCTATCAAATAGAAGGCGGCGCTTACGAGGATGGTAAAGGTCTTTCTGTATGGGATATGTTTACCAAAGTTAAAGACAAAGTCTATAATATGGATCATGGTGATGTGGCTTGTGATTCATATCACAAATTAGAAGAAGATGTGGCGTTACTGAAAGAATTAGGTGTTAAAGCTTATCGTTTCTCTATTTCATGGCCGAGAGTTTTGCCAAATGGTATTGGTGAAGTGAATGAAAAAGGTTTAGATTATTACAGTCGCTTTGTTGATGCTTTGCTTGAAGCTGGTATCGAACCTTATGTTACTTTATTCCACTGGGATTATCCATATGAGCTATACAAAAAAGGTCAATGGCTCAATGATGCTTCATCGGATTGGTTTGCCGAATATACAAAAGTTATCGTAGATTGCCTAGGTGATAGGGTCAAACACTGGATGACGTTAAATGAACCACAATGTTTTATAGGACTTGGCTATTTTTCAGGTGTTCATGCTCCAGGCCATCATTACAGTGCTTTTGATATTATCCGTATGTCACATAATACTTTATTGGCTCATGGCAAATCCTTGAAAATAATAAAAGAAACCCTGCCGGATGCTTCAGTTGGTTTTGCTTTTGTCACAAATGCAGTTGTACCAAAATCAATGGAACAAGCGGATGTAGATGCGGCAAGAGATTTTATGTTTAATCGATATGAAAAAACTGAAAACAAAGATAATTATGACTTTACCTTTGACAACGATTACTGGTATGATCCGATTATGCTAGGTAAATATCCGGATTGGGTAACCAAGATGTATCGAGATTATTTACCGGAAGAAAAACAGTTGAAAGCAGATCTTGAACTGATCTCGCAAAAAGTAGATTATATAGGGCTTAATTTATATCAGGGACCAGAGGTAGAAGCGGATGGACCTTATGTGAAAATCAGTAAGCAGAAGCCGGGTCAACCTTTTACAGCTCTTAATTGGCTCGTATCAGAAGGCATTATGTATTGGGGTACGAAGTTTATGTATGAGCGTTACCAGACACCTATTTTTATTACTGAAAATGGATTATCTAATAAGGATTGGGTATCACTTGATGGTAAGGTGCACGACGAAGGTAGAATTGATTTCTTAGATCGATATTTGCGCCAATTAGAAAAATCCTATCAGGAAGGTAATGATATTCGTGGCTATTTCCAATGGTCTTTACTGGATAATTTTGAATGGGCAGAAGGATACAAAGAACGATTCGGTCTTGTACATGTTGATTTTGTAACAGGTAAGCGAACACCTAAGGAATCCTATTATTGGTACAAGAAGTTGATTACAAACAAAGATCGTTAAAGTGTCAAAACTAAGTTATTCTAAATCACATACAACATATAGGTTACGTTGATACACTCATAACGATATACTACAGGAGAAAGTTCAACTATATTGTTTTGACACTTTAAGCAAAGATAAATAAATAAAAAAACAGTAAAAATTTATGGCAATTTGGGAGATGATATTCCCCAATTGCCATAAATACTTTTCAGGGGAACGTATATTTGGTATAATAATTTTATGGTTAAAGGGTCAAAACTAAGTTTCATTAAATTCGCCTACCATATATAGATTACGTTGATAGATTCGTAACTATATATGGTATGAGAAAGTTCAACTATATAGTTTTGACGCCTTAACCATTTTATCAGAATGAATAAAATGGATGATGTTAATTGAGAACATTAGAGAAAGTATCGTTAGAATAACAAATGATTGTTGGTGAAATAGATGGCTCAGTATAAGATTCAGCTTTCAGTAAGAAATATAATTGATTATATCTTAAGAGGCGGCAGCATTGAGTCTGTTGCACTCTCGAGTACCAGAGCTGTGGATGGCACGAGAGCCCATCAGAAGTTTCAGAAGGCTCAAAAAGAGGATTATCAAGTTGAAGTAAAGCTGGTTCATACATGTCAAGTGGATCAAATTGATTTTACCATAACCGGTCGAGTGGATGGTCTTTTTGAAGACGAGGGTATAGTAGTTATTGATGAAATCAAATCTACAAGCATGCCGCTTTACTTAATCAAAGGGAATAATACTATGCACTGGGCACAAGTCAAAATGTACGCATACATCTATGCCCACCAAAATCATCTTATGGGTGTTACTTGTAGACTGACGTATATTGAGTTGGAAGACTGTAATATACAGCATTTTACTTCTTATGAAACCATAGAAGACCTTACAAATTTTTACTATGACATACTGGGTCGTTATGCCAAATGGGCACTTAGTTTAGAGCGGTTTAAGGAAAGATGCATAGGAAGCATTGAAACATTGACCTATCCTTTTGTGAATTACCGTAAAGGTCAAAAGCAACTTATGCATGGTGTCTATAAGACCATCATTGAGAATCAGAAGCTTTTTGCCAGAGCACCTACAGGCATCGGTAAGACCATTGCGACATTGTATCCTGCAATCAAAGCATTGGGTGAGCAGAAAACTGAAAAGATTTTTTATCTAACGGCAAAAACGATTGGAAAAGAAGTGGCCAGTCAGACGCTGAATTTGTTGGAAGACCAGGGGATGGTATTAAAAAGAGTCACCATAACGGCTAAAGAGAAAATATGTCTTAATGAGGTTAAAAAGTGTAACAAAGAGGATTGTCCTTATGCCTTAGGTCATTATGACAGGGTGAATATGGCTGTTGAGGCGGCTTTTAAAGCGACGGATTGTTATACTCGGGAGGTAATAGAAAGCTTTGCCAAGCTTCACCAGGTCTGTCCATATGAACTATCCTTGGATCTGGCACTATTTTGTGAAGTGATTGTTTGTGACTATAATTACGTTTTTGATCCAAGTGCTAAATTGCAAAGATTTTTTGTGGAAGGTTCAGGTGGCTACACCTTATTGATAGACGAAGCCCATAATCTTGTAGACCGAGGTAGGTCCATGTACTCTGCTGTTTTGGAAAAAGACCAGATATTAGAGGTTAGACGTAAAGTGAAGGAGCTAGATGCCAGACTTTATAAATACATGACAAGGTTAAACCAGAAAATGTTACATTACAAAAAGGCATGTGAAAATTATGAGTACCTAAGATTCGAGACAAAAGATATGCCCTATGATATTGAAGATAATTTAAGAGCCATAATCTATAGAATAGAAAAAATCTTCAAGGAACACCAGAATTGGCAACATATGGATATGCTCTTGGACTTTTTCTTTACTGCCTACGACTATGTTAAAAAAACAGAATTGTATAGTGGGAAATATATTACTAGTTATGAGAAAAAAGAAAATAATTTAAAACTACATTTGTATTGTATAGATCCTAGTGATAATATAAGAATGGCTACCAAAGATATGAAGGGTGTTGTTTTTTTCTCTGCAACATTATTACCGATGGCCTATTATATGGATTTACTAGGTGGTAATAAAGAAAACTATGGTATGATGTTATCATCACCTTTTGACAAAGAGAACTTGGGTCTAGTCATTGACCGATCAATATCAACTAAGTACCATAATCGTGAAAGTTCTATTGGTCCCATCGGGGAACATATTATTACCATTGCTAGAGAAAAAAAAGGAAACTATTTGGTGTTTTTTCCATCCTATAAGTATATGGAAGATGTGTTAAATAATTTAGTTTTCACAAAGAAAGTTGAAGAAGAGTTCGACTTACTTTATCAAGAAAAAGGTCTGACAGAGACAGCTAAGGAAGCGTTTATTCAATCTTTTGAAAAGCCAAGAGAACGCTCTTTGATAGCCTTCTCTGTTTTGGGTGGTATGTTCTCAGAAGGTATTGATTTGGTAGGGAATCGACTTATCGGTGTTTTGGTAGTCGGTGTGGGTTTGCCAATGCTCTGTTATGAAAATGATTTAATCAGAGGTCATTTTGGTCAAAAAGGTTTTGATTACGCCTATGTCTATCCGGGTATGAATAAGGTACTACAAGCAGCCGGTAGGGTAATAAGGACGATTCATGATAAGGGTGTGGTGATTTTATTGGATGAACGTTTTGCAAGTAGACAATATAAAGAACTATTTCCACTGGAATGGTCGCATTATAAAACGGTTGTCAGAAAAGAGGATTTGTATGCGGTGCTAGATACATTTTGGAACGACGAAAATATGAACAAATCGTAACCATGTCAAAGAGTGGGTTATTTTGTATACATTATACATATATTTTTTCACCTCTTTCGTTGATGATTTTCAAGATTATCGTCAAAACCTACAATTATATCAATAAATCTTTTTTTTCTTTGGGCAGACTTAATTTGAATCAGATGCTATAATAATTCTTGTAAAACCCCCGCCATACATTTATATATAGTTTTACTACACCCCATAAGAAATAATATAAATACCTTCTCCCAAAAAGGACAGCGCTCGGATTGCTGTCCTTTTTACGTATAGCAATAAAAACAAGAAAGGTTGTGACAATCATGTATAAAATGCTTGTACTGGATATGGATGGCACTTTGCTTAATGAAAGGCAAGAGATATCAAAAGAGAATATTGAGGCGATTAAAGATATTATTAATCGTGGAATCAAAGTCATATTAGCCTCAGGAAGGGCCTATCAAGGTATGTCCAGATACCTTGAGTTGTTGGGAACGAATGTTGAAGGTATATATTCTATAACCTGTAGCGGGTCTTTAACTGTAGAAAACAAGAGCGACACTATTCTTCACGAAGTACCCATAGAACATGAAGATCTCTTGACGTTACTTGAGTTGTGTGAGACTTTTGATCTTGATATGAGTGCCTATACCAAAGACAATATCTTGGTTCATCAAGATAATTTATATAGTCGTTATGACGCGATTGCCAATGACATGGAGCTGAAGGAAATAAATTTTCACAAAATGGATAAGTCCATTGAAGTCTTTAAGGTGAATCTTATTAATGAGAATCCGATAATGAAAGAAGAGATGATTCGATATTTTCCGACCATACAGCTTTCTTCTGTGTCTATGCGTGACAAAACAGCTTATAATCCTAAGATTCTTATGGAAACTTGGCGATTTCCTAAGCATATATTGGAGAACTATACCATTGTACAGCCTTTGCCATTCAGTCTCGAAATCTTGCACAAAAGTTGTAATAAAGCCGTTGGAGTTCAACAAGTTGCTCAGGTATATGGTATTAAGAGAGAAGAAATTGTATGTGTTGGTGACTCGGGCAATGATTTACATATGATTGAATATGCCGGTCTTGGTGTAGCGATGGGCAATGCCATTGAACAGATTAAAGCCGTAGCAGACGTTGTGACATTAACAAATGAAGAAAATGGCGTTGCTGAAGTGATAAAAACATTCTTCAAAGAAGTACGGTTAAAGTGTCAAAACTAAATATTCCACCTTAGATTGAAACCTAACTTCCATATTTGGGGAGCATATGATATGATTAAATGAAAAGGGTTCGCAGTTTATAAGGAGGTAATATTATGTATGATTATATAATTATTGGTGCTGGGGTAATCGGTTCAACTATTGCAAGAGAGCTTTCAAGATATGATGTTAAGGTTTTGCTTTTAGAGAAAGAAAATGATGTAACTTGTGGGGCCTCAAAAGCAAATAGTGGCATTGTCCATGGCGGTTTTGATGATAAGCCCGGAACCGTTAAAGCAAAAATGTGTCGTAAAGGCAACCGGATGTTTGAACAGTTAGAATCCGAACTTCATTTTGGTCTTGAGATGTGTGGTAGTTTGGTTATGGCATTTGAAGATGAAGAGTTTGAGACCCTTAATGAGTTGCTTGAACGTGGTATTATAAATGGCATAGATGATCTGGTCATATTGGATCATGACCAAGTCATGAAAATGGAACCACATGTGAACCCAGAAGTGAAAGGAGCACTTTACTGTCCATCATCCGGTATTACATCGCCGTTTGAATTGACCATAGCACTGGCTGAAAATGCAGTGGCAAATGGTGTGGAAATTAAGTTGAATGCTGAAGTGGTGAGCATTGAAAAGGGTGATGTTTTTAAGGTTTCGACGATAGAGGCAATGTATGAAGCCAAAGTGGTTATAAATGCAGCAGGCGCATATAGTAATATGGTTGCCGGGTTTGTAGGTGCGGATAATTTTAAGATTATTCCAAGACGCGGTGAATATATATTACTAAACAAGAATCAAGGCTATCTAGCCAATACAGTATTATTCCAATGTCCAACCAAAGCAGGTAAAGGTATATTGGTGACAAGAACATACCATGGTAATCTTATGCTTGGGCCAAACGCTCAAGAAGTGAGTGAAGCTTCGGATGTTGGTACAACCCTTGAGGCATTAACTTATATTGTAGAACAGGCAAGAAAAAGTGTGGAAGGCTTTGATCTTAAAAAAACCTTAACTTCCTTTTCAGGTATTAGAGCAACGAGTGATCGACATGATTTTATTATAGAAGAAAGTACAGTCAAGAATTTTATTAATGTTGCAGGTATTGAATCTCCGGGATTAACATCATCACCAGCAATTGGTCTTGAAGTCATTGAAATCATAAAATCTATGGGATATACATTAGAGCCTAATCCAAATTTTAATCCGAATAGAAAACCAACGCTTATCCCTAAAAGTGAAGATTTTGATGGTTCAACAGATGCAAAAGACCCTAAAAAGCATATAATCTGTAGGTGCGAGAACGTAACAGAAGCGGAAATCGTTGATGCGCTTCACCGTGGGATTCCTGTGAACTCAATAGATAGTATGAAAAGAAGAGTAAGAGCTGGTATGGGCTTATGCCAAGGTGCATATTGTGGCGAAAGGGTAGCAGCAATTATTGCCAGAGAACTAAATATACCGGTAGAAGATGTACCAAAACGAGGCGGTGGTTCATCCACCCTACCACATAGAGAAAGCCGTTGGTTTTATAAAGAAATAAAGAAGGGCGAGATCGATAAGTAACATCATAAGGCGGGCATATGAAGACATTGCAGGCATCACTTCTAAAATGGTATAAGCAAAATCACCGGAAATTACCATGGCGTATAACAAGAGAGCCTTATAAAATATGGCTTTCTGAGATTATGTGTCAGCAAACTCAAGTAGCAACAGTAATCGCTTACTATAATCGCTTTCTTGAAAGCTATCCAGATATATTTAGTCTTTCTATGGCAAAGGAAGATGATATCTACAAACTATGGGAAGGCCTTGGATATTACTCAAGAGCTAAACGGTTGATTCAATGTGCTCGTGTTATCATGCAAAGCTACGGTGGTATTTTCCCGGTGACCTATGAAGAGATAATAAAACTACCCGGCATCGGTCCTTATACAGCAGGTGCTATAGCCAGTATTGCCTATGATATCAAAGTGCCCGCTGTAGATGGAAATGTTTTGCGTGTTTATTCAAGACTATATGGTGTTGAAGAAGATGTGGATAAAGCGGATACAAAAAAGAAAATTGAAGCGATGGTTTTGGCTGACTTGCCGGAAGATGTTAGAGATTATAATCAGGCCCTGATGGAACTTGGGGCCTTGGTTTGTGTGCCAAAAAACCCCAGATGTGAAAGTTGCCCGGTTCTCGATTATTGTACGGCCAAAGCAAGAAATATTCAAAATAGTTTGCCAATTAAAAAACCAAAGACTAAGAAACAATTAAAAAAAATGAGGGTTGCATACGTAGTATTTGAAAATCAAGTTTTACTAGAAAAGAGAGGGACAGAAGGTTTGTTAGCGAATCTTTGGGGGTTTCCAATTATAGAAGTTGGAGAAGAGGATGCGTCTAATGTAATGATGGATTATTTGGAAAATAATTATGGTTTATACGTAATAGAAGAAGAAATCATAACAGCAAAAAAACATGTTTTTACCCATTTAATATGGGATATGACTTTGGTTAGGTATAAGTCTAGCGCCATAAATTACATTGAGGATCCTGAGGTGGTTTGGATTCATCCTAAAGACATCAAGGACTATCCGCTACCAACAGCCTTTCTTAAATTGATAGAATAATACACTATTCGGTATTAAATAATTGTAAAATAATTCAATATACGATATAATATTCTATAAGATATGAATCACTTGGGGGTGAGGATATGAATAGTAGAGTATTAATCGTAGATGATGAAACAGTGCTGCGTGAAGTCATGGCAAACGCTTTTAGAACCAAAGGTTATAAGGTTTTTGAAGCGGCTGATGGTAAAGAAGCCTTAGAAGTATTTGAAGAAAATGATATTGAAATCATTATACTGGATGTTATGATGCCGAAGATGGATGGATGGTCTGTTTGTCGAAGGATTAGAGCTCAGTCTAATGTAGGCATTATCATGTTAACAGCAAGAGACGATGATTCAGATCAACTGCTTGGTTTTGAACTGGGTGTTGATGAGTATGTAACAAAGCCTGTCAATCTTCAAGTACTATTAGCAAGAGTCAAGCGGATGTTGAATCGCTTGGATGAAGGTCATGCTGGTATGAAGCACATTATTTCGAAGATGGGTATTGAGATTAACAAAGATGCCTATACGGTGGAAATAAACGGAAAAGAAATCGAACTGGCGCCTAAAGAGTATGAGCTTTTAGCTTATCTGATGGAAAATGATGGTATGGTTTTATCAAGAGAGCAGATTTTGAATACCATTTGGGGATATGATTATTTTGGCGATTTTCGGGTCGTGGATACCCATATAAAAAAAATTAGAAAAAAATTAGAAGATAAAGCTTATGGAATCCATACAGTCGTTCGTGTGGGCTATAAGTTTGATTCAAAAAACAAACCATAAAAAAGCATATATAACACAAACGTTCATCTTTGGCTTTGTGTTATATATGCTTTTTCTGTTTTTTAATTTTTCCGTAATAGATAGTTTGTAGTAAGCATGGTAAAAGGATCGAAACTAAGTTTCACTAAATTACAGAGGGTAGGCTTTAAAGACTACTTTATGAAAAACGTTGACCAGTTCAGGGTCAAACTGGGTGCCGGCATGAGTTGAGATCTCTTCTATGGCGACATGCATGGGCAAGGCTTTTCTATAAGGTCGGTCGTTGGTCATGGCATCAAAGGTATCAACAATGGCCAAAATACGACACTCAAGGGGAATTTCTTCGCCAGCCAGTCCTAAAGGATATCCTTTACCATCCCATCGTTCTTGGTGCTTTAGTATAAGGTGAGCAATATCTTTTAGTTCAGTAGATTCATTAGCAATACGTTCTCCAATACTACAGTGGGTGCACATGACTTTCCACTCGTCTGGAGTAAGCGCTCCGGGCTTTTTTAAAATACTATCAGGGATACCGACTTTACCAATATCATGGAATTTGGTCAGAAGCTGAATACGATCAATAATATTCTGAGGAAGTTTAAGCTCATGACCAATGATGGTGGCCAGCATCTCCATACGGTCGGCATGTCCTTCAGTAATATAGTCTTTTGCCTCTAAGGCCTTCATTAAAGTTTTGACCAAGTTATTCTTAGTACTGGAGGTCTTAAGGAGTTTATTCTGATACATGTTATTATCCGCTTCTTGAAAAATATGATCTACATTTAAGACGCCGGATTCATGATGGCCATAGCCATATGATAAGGATAACTCAACGGATTCAGTCTTTAGATTATGTTCTTTGACAAATCTTTTTAAAGTATCAAGGAAGCTTTCAATATCATTAACACAGAAGCCATGTAAGACGATACCAAATTCGTCTCCACCAATTCTGGAAATCATAGCAAAATGGTCAAAGGTTTTTTCTATAAGCTTAGCAACAGAAATAATGACCCGATCACCGGATAAGTGGCCAAGGGTATCGTTGATGAGTTTAAGTCCATCAATATCCACGATAATAATGGTAAAGCTTGTAATCTCCTGCATATTAAAATCGGTCAAATAATATTCAAAGTACCTTCGATTGAACACCTGACAAAGGTTATCTTTATCTACAAGGGTTCTTAAACGGTTTTCTAAAGTGATACGGTCGGTCATATCCCGAATCATGATCAATACTTCATCAAAAGCAGAAATGTGAATACGCGCTTCAAAGTAATAAGTTCTATTGTCAACTTCCATATGAAAATCATAAGTAACTAATAATCTAGAAAGTACTACTTGAGAAACCACCTCTCTAAGCTTTCGAATAAGTCGCTGATTCTTCATAATATTCAGAATCATTGCGTTATTATTAAGCCTTGAAACATTGAAGGGAGAAATATTTCCTTTTATATCGGATACCAATAAGATATCAGGAATAGTAGTGATTAAGGCCTTATTTCTACTGTTAATTTTTTCAAGCTCAAGAAGATGATCTTGTAGTTCAGGGTAATAGTTTTTTCTAAAAGAATCTTCGCCTAAACCAATGATGGCTTCACGTGTAAAGGATTTTTTTTGGTCAGGTTCGTAGGATTTGCTCATAAACGCTTTTCAACTCCTTGGTGGATAAGATTCTAGGATTGGTAACCATACAAGGATCATTTTGAGCATTTACAACCAGTCGGTCTAAGGTTTCTGAGGTTAAAGATGCTACCTTGATGGATGAAGGAATACTTAGTTTTTCCCGTATGAAGCGAATTCTTTCCAGGATTTCTTCACGGATCTCATTATCAGATAATAGACGTATTTGAATATCCAGTTGCCTTGCTATAGCCTTATAACGTTCTGTTTCAGCGTCAAAATTCAAAGCTATGATATGTTCAAGAAGGATGCTATTACATTCCCCATGAGGAAGATCTAATAGACCGCCTAAGGAATGGGCCATAGCATGGACAGCCCCTAAACTGGCATTTGAAAAAGCAAGACCGGCGTGTAAAGAACCCAGTAGCATTTGGTACATAGTATCGAGGCTTCGATTTTCATCCATGGCCTTATCAATATTATTATATATAAGAGAAATAGCTTCAAGTGCATGGACATCTGTTAGGGGCGAGTTGGCATTTGATACAAAAGCTTCTATAGCATGGGTCAGAGCATCCATACCGGTACAAGCTGTTAGGTAATTATCCATAGTCATAAGGGGGATAGGGTCTATTAGAGCAAGGTCAGGGACAACTTTTTTGCTGATTATGCCCCTTTTCAAAGATTCTTGAGAGTCTTGAATGATTGCAAACTGAGAGATGTCTGCAGAAGTTCCAGCAGTACTTGGAATACAGATTAGAGGTGGTCCGGGAAGCTTGATTTCATCCACACCTTCATAATTAAGGATATGGCCGCCGTTAGTAGATACAATACTGATGCACTTAGCACAGTCAATAGGGCTACCACCGCCAATAGCAATCAAAAGGTCACAATCATGAGAAAGAAAGATTTCTGCACCCATCATGGCCTCGTAGTCTCTTGGATTTGGGGTTACATCATCAAAGATAATAGTGTTTTCGGTACTAGATTGAATGAGTTTTTTTAATTCTAAAAACCAGGGTTGGCTTTTTACACCAGCATCCGTAACAATCATAGGTCTTTTTGAGTTGAAATGGGTTAAGTAGCGATGGATAAGAAGTCTAGCATCAATACCAATAATGATTTCAGGTGCAACAAATTTTCTTAAGTCCATAACAGTGTCTTGAGACATGTAATCATCCTCCATTCAAAAGCGCCTATAATTATACGGAAACAGCTTCTTATTTTATATAAATAATGGTGAGATTTGTCAACGTAATCAAGTATGAGCTTATCATAATATTATAGCATTTAAGCTTTACCTTGACAATCTAAGTATCATGGGACATCATAGTATTATAGGAATTTGTTTTGTTTGAAAGGATGATTAGATGGATAAGGTGAAAGTAGTCGTGACCGGTGGTACTGGTTATATTGCATCTTGGATTGTACGTAATTTGCTCAAAGAAGGGCACGAGGTCCGAACCACAGTAAGGAATATAAAGGATGAAGAGAAGTATTTGCATTTGTTAAAGCTAGAAAAAAAATATGAAGGTAGGCTAAAAATCTATGAGGCGGACCTGGTTAAATCAGGTAGCTTTGATCAAGCCATTGAAGGTGCTGATTATGTCATTCATACGGCATCACCCTTTTCAGTCGATAGTAGCTTAGATCCTAAAAAAGATCTGCTTGAACCGGCTGTAAAAGGCACAGTGAATGTGCTTGAGGGTGTTAATCGATCAAAATCAGTCAAGCGAGTTGTCTTAACCAGTAGCCTAGCGGCCATTTATGGAGACAATCGTGATATGCAGGATTTGGGCATTGATGCCTTTGATGAAACCATGTGGAATACAACCAGTTCATTAAAAAATAACCCCTATAGCTATTCAAAAACGATGGCAGAAAAGAAGGCATGGGAGATGGCAGAACAACAAAATGAATGGGATTTGATTACCATTCATCCCGGATTTGTTTTTGGTCCTTCCTTATCAAAAAGGGTTGATGCTACGTCTGTCGATACTTTAAGGCGACTCCTTAGTGGAGAGTTTAGAACAGGGGTACCTCATCTTGAATATGTATTTTCAGATATAAGGGATATAGCAACCGGCCACATTAGAGCCGCTTTTATTAAAGAAGCAAAAGGTAGATATATTATAGCAAATGAAAATGGAAGCTTTTTAAAAATGGCAAAAATCATAAAGCATTATTATGGAAAAAGGTATAAAATGCCAATAGGAAAGGTTCCAAAGTTTATTGTTTGGGTCATAGCGCCTATGATGGGACTTTCCAGACAATATATCAAAAACAATGTGGGCTATAAGCTAAAAGCAGATAATAGTAGAAGTATTAAAGAGCTCAAGATGTCTTATCGTTCTCTTGAAACCACCTTGATTGATCATATTGAACAACTTAGAAAAGATGATTTGATATAGAAGGTAGTTTAATCAGTCTAGCTTCAAAAGTGTAAATGAAAGAAGTATAAATATAATAATACAAGTAGGAGGTCCATTATGAAGGTATTATTTATTGGTGGAACAGGTACCATTAGTTTGGCTATATCGAAGGTGCTCATCCATAAAGGTGTAGAGCTTTATATTGTTAACAGAGGGAATCGTAATGAAGCTCTTGGTGATGAGGGTGTGACTTATATCACTTGTGACATTCATGATGAAGAGAAGCTCTCTTCTTTAATAAAAAACATGTCCTTTGATGTGGTTGCTGACTTTATAGCTTTTGAGCCGTCCCATTTAGAAAGGGACTATCGACTATTTAAGAATAAGACAAAGCAGTTTATATTCATTAGTTCAGCATCAGCTTATCAAAAACCTTTATCAGACTATAGAGTTAATGAAGGCACACCATTATCCAATCCAAACTGGGCCTATTCTAGAAATAAAATTGCTTGTGAGGCCTATTTAATGGACCTATATCGATATGAAGGTTTTCCGATTACTATTGTAAGGCCAAGTCATACCTATGGCTACCAATCCATACCAATAAGCATAAAAGGACATCAAGGTAGTTGGCAAGTGGTAAGAAGAATGTTAGAAGGCAAGCCGGTCATCATTCATGGTGATGGAACAGCCTTATGGACCATGACCCACACAACAGATTTTGCAAAAGGCTTTGTAGGGCTTATGGGCAATATACATGCTATTGGTGAGGCGGTTCAGATTACTTCTGATGAGACATTAACATGGAATCAGATTTATCAAGCGATAGCTGATGCCTTAGGTGTTAAGCTAAAAGCCTTCCATGTGGCATCAGAATTTTTGGCAGGATGTTCTGATTATGATTTTGGTGGCAGTCTTTTAGGAGACAAGGCACATTCGGTTGTATTTGATAACAGCAAACTAAAGCGTTTGGTACCGGAATTTGTAGCCACTACGCGATTTGACCAAGGCATAAAAATGACTATAGAGCATTTTCTTGAGAATAAAAACTTGCAAAAACAAGATCCGGAATTTGATGCATGGTGTGATCGTATTATAGAGGCTATTGAACAAGCAAAGAATTCAGTCATTTTATAAAGGATGGTTTTTATGATGAAACAAGGCGTAGGGGTTCTACTTATTTGCCTTTTGATTTTGTCCAGCTGTAGTTGGGGAAAGGATCAATTAGCTGACATAAATAAGATGGATTCCATGAGTGATGAAGAAAAAAACGCTTTTATGAAAGGTAGTATTGTAGAGGACCATTATAAAAATGATTTTTTCGGCCTGGAATTGGTATTGCCCAAGTCGTGGGTGGTTTTAACTGAAGAAGAGATGATGCGTTTGATGCAAACAGGAGAAGATATTGCTTCCGAATCAGACGCGACATTTGATATGACAGAAGTAGAAATACTTAATCTAATGGGCATATTCAAACACCCTTTTAATGAAGTGGTTGCAATGAACCCGAATCTATACATATCAGCAGAGCGTCTGGATGAAACGATGAATATAGGTGGCAGTGAGACGTATATGGAACAAGCATATGCCGGCATTGAACATCTTGGTGAGACCATTGTATTTGATAAATCAATGGACGCACAAAATATCCAAGAAAAAATATATACAAAAAGCCATGCGACCATTGACCTTGGTTACATGGTCATTTATCAAGTACATTATGTGACGCTTACAAGAGGATATGCTCTGAATATCATTGCCACATATATGGAAGATGAGGATCTTGAAACGATTGAAAAAATGTTAGGGCTTTGATACGAGAATCAAGAATACTAAAAAAAGCCACTGATTAAAATAAATCAGTGGCTTTCAAGTCTTATTTTTCATTGTCCTCCACCCATTCTTTGGCATCTTCTACTGCATTAATACTGGGTTTGTTGACGTTTGTTTTCGGATCAAACTCTTTTGAATCGGCCCAAGCTTCTGTTTTTGTAGAACCGTATTCTTTGTTATCATTTTGACTCATAATATCACCTCGTTAATGTCTTATGGATTACTGTTTGTCGTGCACGATTGATTGTTATTTACATTATGTACTAAATGATAACAAATGTCAACTAGGAATATTTATATCATTTTGCAGGACCGTGATACTTCATTAGTGAATAAGTATGAATCTTAAAGTTTAATTTTTTTTTTGCGTGATACAGTCCTATAGAATGAACAAAACAAAACAAGGAGACATTCGTTATGGGAAAAATAAAATGGAAACCAGGTAATATGATTTATCCTTTACCGGCTGTAATGGTAAGCTGTGGCAAAGACGAAGGGGAACACAATATCATCACTGTAGCATGGACAGGTACCATCTGTACCAATCCACCAATGACTTATATTTCTATAAAGCCGGAGCGTCATTCTTATGAAATCATAAGAAGAAATAATGCTTTTGTGATTAATCTGACGACAGAAGCACTACTTAGAGCAACAGATTATTGTGGTGTCCGCTCGGGAAAAAATGAGAACAAAGGCAAAAAAATGAAATTAAATCTGGTAAACACTGAAGAAATAATGGCACCACTTATAGAAGAAAGTCCTGTAAACATACTTTGTGAGGTGGTTGAAATCAAAAAACTAGGTTCTCATGATATGTTTATTGCAAAAATCCAGAGTGTCTATGTGGATGAAAATCTCATGGATGGGCAGGGTAAGTTCCATCTAGATGCAGCAAAGCTATTTGCTTATTCTCATGGTGTGTACTATAGACTGGGAGAAAAGCTTGGTACCTTTGGATATTCAGTGAAGAAAAAAACAAAGGGGCTGATAAAAAAGAAAAGAGAAAAATAGTTGTATTATAAAATGGTTAGGGCATCAAAACTTAGTTATAATCCTTTAACCATAAATAAATTTGTGCGGATATTTTATCAAGCTCATTTTAATAAAATTTTAATGGCAATTAGAAAGCTACCATACTATAATAATGACATTAACAAGTTTGGAGTGAACAAAATGATTCAAGTATTGACTGGAATAATAAGTAGTATTCTAAGTTTGGGATTTACATTAATTACATTCATATTCAACCTTGTATTAGCCATAATCGTCATTATGATTATGACAGCGAAGGGTAGAAATGGTTTGCTTTGGGGTATTGCAACTTTTTTCTTTCCCTGGATGATTTTCATTGTCTTGCTGATACCTAGAAAGATTCCAAGATTTAAAAGCTACCTAAAAAATGAGCCAGCTTTTGAAGGTCTGAATCCGGTCGTGGCCTCAATTATGGGGCTTGCAGCAATTGTAGCAAAATCTGATGGCCACGTCAGTACAGAAGAAATCCAGATTATCAGGCAATATATTGCCATGAATTTTCATTTGGCGGGCTCAGAGTTTAATGCCTATGAAAAAGCCTTCAACTATGGCAAAAGTCATCCTGAAGCCTATGTTGAGTTTGCAAGGGTTATTAGAAACTACCATAATCGACGAGATGTGGTTTTATCCATCAGCTATCTTCTGGTTTCTCTTGTGATGCATGATCATAAAATGACAAACCTTGATGAAGCCTTATTGGTTAAGATATTAGCGGAACTTGGCTTAACTGAATACGAATACATGAGCATTAAAAGGTATTTCACCCAAAATACCAGACAACATAATTATAGTTATCAGAATTATGGCTATAATGATTATGCTGACCGAGGTAGAATGAATTCTGCTGATTTGGTAAGTAAATATAGTAAAGTCCTTGGTGTATCAGAAAAAGCAGATTTGATGGAGATTAAAAAAGCATATAGAAAGCTGGCTAAGGAACATCATCCGGATAAGATGTCTTCAGAAGGTATGCCGGAAGATTACAAGCAATATGCAAATCAGAGGATTGTAGAGATCAATGAGGCTTATGAGTATCTAAAAAAAATAAAAACGGCATAAGAAAAACCAGCTTGTTTTGCTGGTTTTTCTTATAGCTATAGAAAGAAAAATTACAAAAGCTAAAGGTCCATGGGCATAGATGTGTTCTCAACACGAGGAACCTTGGCTAGCCTTTGATCTACGAGGGTATTAAAATAGACACCGGCTATAATCAGTATACAACCTAAGATTTTACCAAGGGATAAATCAATATCTCTAAGATAGTCAATAAGAATACCCATCATAAGTTGTCCGGCATACATCAACATCGTGGCAGCAATGATGGACAGCTTACGGATAATCACAGTTGAGGTGGTTACCACAATAATCCCCATAAGACCTCCAAAGTAAGCAAGAGCATGGGTTGAGGATAACTTTGATATGAATCCAAAGGATTCTCTAAGAATTATAAATGCGAATATAACTGTCGTAAGACCAGTAATATAATTCATAACAGTACATTGTTTAATGCCGATATAGTCTGCCAATTTTGCATTTTGGACCATGGCAATGACGATGGAAATACCTGTAAGCAAAGCAACAATAAATATCATAAAAACCTCCGACTAAAAAATAATTAAAAACAGAGCACCTATGGTAATAAGTATTAACCCTAAAAGCTTTAAAGGGACAAAGGGGTATTTTTTCATACCCATCAAGCCATAGTGGTCAATAACTGTCGAAGTGACAATTCTTCCCACAAGGCTTAGCATCAAGGTGACAGTGGCACCGATTGATAAAAAAGCTAAATTAGTAAAATATACGGAGGCAACACCGGTCACACCACCTAAGAGATAGAAAAAAGGAATACCTTTTAAAGTGGTCCACGTACCATTTTTTATATAAAATAGCAATAGGGCACCGATAAGCCCGGTAATGTGTATGAAAAGTAAGGCGGGTGTATCTCCAATGCCCTCAACAAGTAAGCCGTTAGATAGAATCATGATAGCGACAGTCATACCGCTGAACATAGCTAATAATTTATACATAATGAATCTCCCTTGTAAAAGTATCTTTGCTTTTGACGCTATAACTGTAGCAATGTTGTAGCATCAAAAACATATAGTAGAACTTCCATCTTCAATATAAAGTTGCGAATGTATCGACGCAATCTATATGTTGAAGGTGGATTAGTGAAACTTTGCTTTTGACGCTATAACTGTAGCATGATATAATAAAAAAAAATAGGACATATGTCATGGTGGTGGAAAGTTGAAAGAAATAGTTTCAGTACAAAGACTAGAAGTGTATTTAAGTAAGTATAAATTAAATGATATTTTCAAGGAAAACATCTATAATCAAAGCCGAATTTTTGAATATGCAAAGGGTGAGATGATTTGTGAAAATGGCAATAAAATAAACCATTTATTTCTTTTGGTTGAAGGAGAAGCAAAGGTTTTCACCACTTTAAGCAACGGGAAAATTTATCTGCTTCGGATTGAAAACCCTCTGAGCGTTTATGGTGACTTAGAAACTCTTATGCAACATGAGTATACAGCAAATGTTGAAGCACTAACTAAATGTATTTGCATTGGAATACCCATGACGCATATAAGAAGTATATATTTAGATTATGCACCATTTTTAAAATTTTTGTGTTTTTCATTAGCCAATCGTTTAGATAAGGTTAGTCAAATGAGCACTTCAAATATCTTATTGCCACTGAGAAATAAGTTGGCCAGTTATCTTTTGGCACATAAAGAGCTAGATACGAACAATATAAATGTAAAATCAAGCTTTGTCGATATTGCCGAACAATTAGGCACGACATATAGACATCTAAACCGAACCATTAACGAAATGTGTTTGGAAGGTTTAATTCATAAGCGAGGTAAGATGATGGAGATTACAAGTGTGGATGATTTAAAAGCATTGGCAGGACATACATACAGATATTAATGGAGGTATAAAATGGAGAGAAAAGTAGGGCTGGTACTTGAAGGCGGCGGTTTTCGAGGCGTATTTACAGAAGGCATATTAGAATGTTTGCTAGAAGAAGAGATTTATTTGCCATATGTCATCGGGGTATCTATGGGAGCGATTAACGGCAGCAATTACATATCCAGACAGAAAAAACGTAATTACGATATTATGATGACGTATTTAGATGATCATCGCTATGTAAGTATGAAAAATATGATTACAAAAGGTAGTCTTTTTGGTATGGATTTTTTATTTAAAGATGTAGCTTATAAGCTAAACCCCTTTGATTTTGAAACCTTCCATAAATCGAATCAAGAATTGGTCATAGGTGCAATGAGCTGCCATAGCGGTTTGACAGACTATTTTTACAAAAGTCATTTGGATGATTCAGCCCTATTATTAGCCCTTAGAGCCTCATCGAGTCTACCCTTTTTATCTCAAAAAGTAAGTATTAAAGGGGTACAGTATTTAGATGGTGGTGTATCTGACTCTATCCCAGTGCGTCAAGCCCTTGTAGATGGTTGTGATAAAGTCATTGTGATTTTGACCAGGCATCAAGGTTACGAGAGAAAGCCTTTCACCTATGAAAAAATCGGTAATATGATGTATCGAGCCCATCCGGCAGTGGTACAAGCCATGAAACGACGCCATATATATTATAAAGAAACAACAGAATATCTTGAAAAACTAGAAAAAGAAGGGGTGGCATTGGTGATTCGTCCGCCTAAACCAATATTATTAGATAGAGCTGAAAAAGATAGGGAAAAAATAAGAGCAACCTACTTGATGGGTTACCATTATGGGAAAGAAGTCATGGATCAAATAAAAAGCTTCACGGGTGATTTGGTTCAAACATAAACGTTATATAGAGTATAAGAAGGTCTCTAAGCTTTTATACTTAGAGACCTTCTAAATCTATTCAGAATTGGTACTATATCAATGTTTGAAAAAGATTTTCTGATTATAGTCTGAATTTTTTAATGTCTTCTTTCATGCGCTCAATATCCATTAAGAAATCTTCAATGTCATGTTCATGCTCAAGTTCGTCATTAAGAATAGACACGGCCATTTGATAAGTTGAGTGATCTTTTCCGTTTGTAAAATCACAGATTTCTTCATATCTTTGGATGGCACAACGTTCACCGGTAAGGTTCTGTTGAAGGATGGTTTCGATATAAGGATCTGTTGGTGCTTCATAAGCACATTTTGCAAAAGATGTCCAATCAGCAGGATTGAGGATGGGTGTGCCTCCAAGTTGTAAAATACGATTAACAACAAGTTCTGCATGTCCAAGTTCCTCAGTGGCATGTAATAGTAATTCTGGCTCAACTTCACTTCTCATAGGACCTTCCATCATACGTGCACCGATCCAATATTGATAATAAGCCAACCACTCTTCAGCTAACGCTTCGTTTAACATTTGAATTAATTTTTCTACATCAAGATTAGTGATCTCAATAGCTTTTTTTCCCATAATTTCCTCCTTTATAATCATCAACTAGATTCTAAATCCATGCCGATAACATATATTATGTGTTTGTTCTTCAGAGAATCTAGAAAGTTCCTATTATATTGTAACATTTATAAAATGAACTGTCTAGAAGTATACAGGACCATATAACGTAGCATTGTAAGGATGGACCAGCTGTATTATAATGTAGATAGCAATTAAAATCAACCATTTAATCAGTCATTTAGGAGGAAAATATGGACATATATCAAAAATCCCTTGAAATGCATGAAAAGAACAAAGGGAAATTAGCGGTTATATCTAAAGTCAAAGTATCAACAGCAGAAGAATTAAGCATGGCCTATTCACCTGGAGTTGCAGAACCTTGTCGTGCTATTGAAAAAAACCCGGAGGCTATTTATCGATATACCAATAAAGGGAATTTTGTTGCCGTTGTAACAGACGGATCTGCAGTTTTGGGTCTTGGCAATATTGGACCTGAAGCAGCACTACCAGTTATGGAAGGTAAAGCAATATTATTCAAGAACTTTGGAGATGTAGATGCATTTCCAATCTGCCTAGCTACTCAGGATACAGAAGAAATCATAAGAACCTGTAAGTTACTTGCACCAGGTTTAGGTGGTATTAACCTTGAAGATATATCTGCACCTAGATGCGTTGAAATAGAAAGACGCCTCATTGAAGAATTGGATATCCCTGTATTTCACGATGACCAACACGGGACAGCTATTATCACAATTTCAGCCTTAATTAACGCATGCAAATTAACAAAAAGAGATGCCAAGACACTTAAGGTTGTCATAAGTGGTGCCGGAGCAGCGGGCAGTTCTATAGCAAAGATGATTATGCAGTATGGCGTATCAGATATACTGTGTGTGGACCGAATCGGTATTATCAGTTCAAAAAGAAATGACCTGGATTTTGTTAAAAAAGAGATTTTAAGCTTTACAAATAAAAATGATATAGATGGTGATTTGGCACTAGCCTTAAAAGATGCAGATGTTTTTGTAGGCGTATCTGCTGCAGGTATCGTTACCAAAGAGATGGTTAAGTCTATGAATGACAACCCATTTATCTTTACCATGGCGAATCCGACACCGGAAATCATGCCGGAACTGGCTATTGAAGCCGGAGCTAAAATCATAGGAACCGGCCGTAGCGATTATCCCAACCAAATTAATAATGTACTGGCTTTTCCAGGTATTTTTAGAGGTGCACTAGATGCGGGGGCAAAAAAAATCAATGATGAAATGAAGTTAGCTGCAGCTTATGCCATAGCGGAAGTTCTTGAGGAATCCGAGTTAACCAATACCTATATTGTACCTTCTCCCTTTGACACAAGAGTGGTAGAAGCGGTTGCAAAAGCCGTTATGAAAGCTGCTAAGGATTCAGGCGTCACAAGAGGTTAGTGGCATGAGTCAATTTCTATTCGATTAAAGAATAGGCAAAGTCATTGAAAGTACAGTGTCAATAAGGTATAATGGTAATATAAATAATAATAATCATTATCACGCGGAGGTGATGGGATGCTCCAAGTCATTATATTATTAGCGATTCTTATAACCTTATCAGTGGTCGCAGACCATCTTAACCTAAAAAGAAAAGAAAGAAAAGGCATTTGTCATACCACTGGCGGTGGATGTACCAGTCCCATCGGATGTACTTGTGATTCGAAAATAAAAAGCATTGAATTATAGAATCAAAGTGTCAGTACTAAGCGACTCTAAAAGGTATATAGTATATTGGCTATGTTGTGAAGTACTCATAATCATAGATTTTATGAAATAGTTTGAGTTTATAGCTTTGACACTTAAGCCGTCATAGTGCAATATGAACATAAATAAATGTAATTTTTGTAAGTAAGTTCAAAGTTTCATTAATATTCTGAAATTTGTTGCAATGAAGTCCAAGTATGTTACACTTTTTATAGAATGGGAAATAGGGGCATTTCTTATATGCTCAGTATTTCAACTATAAACTAGAGTAAACTTGTGACTGATCAAAACCAGATAATAAAAACCAATGGCGATTAGGACCTTGTTTACAGAGCTTAATGTAAAACGGAGGTAAGGTTTATGATTGCGTTGGTTTTTTTTGCAGTATTTTTGGCACTAACACTTGCGGCATACAATTTTAAGGCGGTAAAAAAATTAGACCCTGGTACAGATCTCATGAAGGAAATTGCGGCAGCCATACAAGAAGGTGCGGATGCTTTTATCCGTCATGAATATAGTATTATAGCAAAAATTGCACTGCTTGCCGCAGTAATATTGAGTATGGTAGTAGATTGGTATGTAGGTGTCACATTTCTTATGGGTGCATCTATGAGTGCGCTTGCTGGTTTCATCGGTATGAGGATTGCAACCATCTCCAATGTACGTGTATCGAATACGGCAAGAACAACAAAAAGTCTTGGAGCGACACTAAAAGTGGCTTTTCAAGGTGGTTCAGTTATGGGGTTAAGCGTTGGTGGCTTTGCTCTCCTTGGACTGGGTCTCGTTTATATAATATTTGGTAAGATGCTTGGACAGACAGATCAAATCAATCTTGTCATCAAAGAGAATTGGATAGGCGTTCATTTCATTCCCTATACCATGACGGTTTCAGGTTATGCTCTTGGTTGCTCCATCATCGCCATGTTTGATCGTGTAGGTGGGGGTATATATACTAAAGCCGCGGATATGGGTGCGGACTTAGTCGGCAAAACAGAAGCCGGCATTCCTGAAGATGATCCTAGAAACCCAGCTACTATTGCAGATAATGTAGGGGATAATGTAGGGGATGTGGCAGGACTGGGTGCTGATTTACTAGAAAGCTTTGTAGGTGCTTTGATCTCAGCCATTGTTCTTGTTTCTTATATGTACTATACAACCAGTGGCATCAATGGTGCTATGGATTATAAGCTCGTTGAGAATTTATTATTATACCCATTGCTTTTTGCAGCAATTGGACTGATCAGCTGTATAGTTGGCATCTTGTCTTTGATTTTTAGAAAAGTGTCAGACCATCCTCATAGAGAATTGAATTATGCCCTATGGCTATCAGCCGGTCTAACAGTGGTTGCTACGGGCATTTTTACCAACCTATATTTTAAAGGCATGGATGTATCAAGCCTTGGTTTTAGAATGGGCATTCTATCACCGTGGATAGCCGCTGTATTTGGCATCGGAAGTGGTATCTTGATTGGATTTCTAGCGGAGTATTATACCAGTTATGATTTCAAACCAACCTTAACCATTGCTCATAAGTCCATGCAAGGCACGGCATTAACCATCACACAAGGTTTGGCTTCCGGTATGAAATCCACCTTGTTTCCGGTTATTGTCTTAGCCCTTGCCACGCTAGCATCAAATCATCTTGCTGGCCTATATGGTGTTGCTATGGCAGCCATCGGTATGCTTTCTTTTGTGGCAGCAACCGTATCTGTGGATACTTATGGTCCTATAGCGGACAATGCCGGTGGCATCTGTGAAATGAGTAAACTAGCACCTGAGGTTCGTAAGATTACAGATAAGTTGGACTCGGTAGGAAATACAACAGCAGCTATTGGCAAAGGCTTTGCGATTGGATCTGCATCACTTGCAGCTTTATCCTTACTGGCATCTTATCTCTATTCTCAGACCAATATGGGTGATACTATGGGATTCGTGCTCAACATCAACATGATCAACACCTTAACTTTAGCAGGTGCTCTAGTAGGTGCAGCATTACCATTTTATTTTTCGGGATTGCTTATTGAATCTGTAGCCAAAGCAGCAGGTGCTATGGTGGATGAAGTCAGACGACAGTTTAGAGAGATGCCGGGCATTCTAACAGGGGAGACGAAGCCGGATTATAAGCGTTGTATTGAGATTTCTTCAGCAGGTGCATTAAAAGAAATGACCTTGCCGGCCTTGATATCGGTCTTAGTACCAATTGGCAGTGGTTTTGTCTTTGGTGAGGAATTTGTAGGTGGTATGCTCATTGGAACCTTGTTATCGGCCATTATGTTGGCCCTATTTGCAGCCAACAGTGGAGGGGCATGGGATAATGCCAAGAAGTTGGTTGAATCCGGAGAATTTGACGGACAGGGCAAGGGATCAGAACTTCACGCATCAACCGTCATCGGAGATACTGTAGGTGATCCTCTCAAGGATACAGTTGGACCATCACTGGATATTCTCATTAAGATTATGGCCATGGTATCCTTAATCATGGTGTCTGTGTTTAGCAAATACAATCTATTAGAACTATTTAAATAAAGTTAGTTTGAACCATCATCCCAAGTAGACAGAAATCTGTAGACTTGGGATGATTTTTAATTTCTATGATTATTTGTGTAAGGCGTCAAAAGGATATACTTGAAGGCACAACTAGGATCAACCAGAGGGACGGTTCTTCCGGTGTGGTGGCGCAACTAAAGTTAATACAGTATAATAGAGACCCGTTAGTCATGAATTTTGCTAGAGGGTCTTTTTCACTTTGAAAGTGATATTTCGCGCATAGTTAATACAACTATTTCATATGCTGAATATGGATGATATCATGTAACTATAACTAAGGTAATTATATCTACTGTAATTTATAATAAGAGTGTTAATACTGTAGGTACAAGACAATATATTTATGAAGATTTATTCCGACATATATATGGTTAAGGCGTCAAAACTATATAGTTGAACTTTCACCTACCATATGTAGTTATGAATGTATCAACGTAATCTACATATGGTAGGCGAATTTAGTGAAACTTAGTTTTGACCCTTTAACCATATATGTATAATAGAATATTTGTTACTGTTCAGACCCAATAAAAATCAAAAAAATTGACGAAATTTTTTTCTGTGGAAAAAGTGATACGAGCAAGGCAATCGTTTTTTAAGGTTGCCTTGCTTGAATTTTACCTTTATTATCCACAGTTATTCACAGATGACTTCTGTTTTCTTGATTATAATAGACCCTAGTAATCTTTTTGAGTACTATGTATTGCCTTTTTAACACTTATCCACCGTCATAATATTACAGTTCACACCCTAGCTAGATTGAGGATAAAGAAAGACAAATATCCCCAAATGTATTCTGCAGATATTGATGACAATAATTCTTAATAGTGAAAACAAGTATAAAATCTAGAAAAAGTATAATCAAATCCAAAGAATATTAGCTAAAAAAGTGGTAAAATAATTGACGAAGTAGCTAAAAAAGAATATAATATATATTATATTTTAGTGGTGAGGTGATTGTTTGAAAATATCAACAACGACGTTACAGAACGCTTTTGGCAAATATTTAAAATTAGCAAGCGATGGGTCGATAATCTATATCGAGAAAAATCAAAAGCCTATTGCGGTACTAAAAGGCATAGGCGAGGAAGAACGATTTTACTTACGCGAAGAAGCGGCAGACTATGAAACGGTTAGACGCTATTCTTATGAGGAGTTTTTGGACCTTACAGGTAAAGAAGAGTCTGAGAAGCAATATGAGTTGATTGACGGACAGATCTATATGATGAGTTCACCATTGTTTCCACATCAAGTTGCGGTCAATGAGATCTTTGGCCAGTTTTACAATTGGTTCAAAGGAAAGCCTTGTCGGCCTTTAACAGCCCCTTTTGATGTAAAGTTATATAATGAAGCAAAGTCATTTAAGGATGACCCCAATGTGGTGCAACCGGATATATTGGTAATCTGTGACCCTGAGATGATTAATGAAAAAGGTTCCTATGATGGCATTCCCACCTTAGTTGTGGAAGTGCTCTCCAAATCAACTAAGTCTAAAGATATGATGATCAAGTCAAACCTGTATATGCGAAGTGGTGTCTCGGAGTATTGGATTGTTGATACGGAAAATCAACAGATCATCGTCTACAGTTTTGAGAACCGAAAGCTGGCACAGAACAGAGCCTATATCAGATCTCAACAAGTTGCTTCCGTGGCTTTCGAGGGGCTAATTATTGATACAGAGGATGTATTTATCGATTAACAACCAGAGCAACCAGAGAGATGGTTCTTCTGATTCGACGGCTTAATATAAGTTGAATTTGCATGGTAGGGACCTTTTAGTCATATGAATTTGCTAAAGGGTCTTTTTTTCTATATTATAAAAAATGAATAAAGTGGTCAGTTATAAAGTCTACTACATTAGCATGACCTTACAATAATTCCAATAAATATAAATAATTATAAAATAAAATATATTAATACATAATTCTACTTAAAAGTGCTTTACATCTACACATTAAAAAGTTAAACTTAATATAATCAGAGGGTGAAAGTTCTTCTGGTTATTTATCTGAAGAGAGAGGTCAAATACAAGGTGCCTAGGGGGGGAGCACATGCCAAGAAGGGGAAGAGAGAAAAGTGAAACAAGGGTATACCATATCATATTAAGGGGTGTAAATAAGCAGACGATTTTTGAAGAACGAGAAGATGGAAAAAAATTCTTAAGCACATTGGCAGAGTATAAAAATGACAGTGGTTTTAAGATTTATGCCTATTGTCTAATGAGTAACCATATACATTTGCTTATCAAAGAGGAAAAAGAACCACTAGAAATCATTATGAGACGTATTGGTGCTAGATTTGTATATTGGTACAATTATAAGTATGAAAGAACAGGTCATTTGTTTCAGGATAGATATAAAAGTGAAGCTGTTGAAGATGAAGCTTACCTTATGAATGTTGTGAGATATATCCATCAAAATCCATTAAAAGCAGGAATTGTAGAGGATATAAAGGACTATAAATGGAGCAGTTATCAAGATTATATGAATAACAAAGGTTTGACAGATACAGATTTTGTGCTTGGTCATTTTGATGCGGACCAAGAAAAAGCCAAAGCTTTATTCGAGATTTTCAATAAAAAAGAAAGTGAAGTTAATTGCCTTGAGATTACAGAAAGAAGAAGAGTAAAAGACAGTGAAGCTATTGGCACTATTAAAAAACTCTGTCATGTCAATCATTGTATGGACCTTCAAAATATTCATAGTCATGAAAGAAGTCAAAGCATCAAGTTATTGAAGGATGAAGGATTATCTACAAGGCAGATTTCTAGGCTAACCGGAATAAGTAGATATAGCATATTGAAAGCCTGACCAGAAGAACCTGAATTAATGTGTAAGTTATTAATTCTACAACATTTATATAACCTATCCGATGAAAAAGTTATTCAGGAATCAAGTTTGAATTTATCTCATTTATATTTTCTAGGACTAAATCCAGAAGACAAGCTACCTGATGAAAGCTTATTAGCAAAGTTTAGGTGTCATCGTTTATCTGAAGTATCATTAGATGATATTATCACAGAAGTTATAAGACAATGTGTCGAACATGGCATAATAATATGAAACATCTGGCTAGAAAAATTATCAGTAGTTAGCAGCTGTACATATCGCCGACGGAGCTTATGTAGATGGTAACGCAATGAAATCATTGTTAGAGCGTACAGTCGCTGGTGGTGTCAACATAAAAGAAGTCTATGCAGACAAAGCGTATTTCAGAAAACCAATTTTAGAATCAATAGAAGGGATTAAAGCAAAAGCATATATACCAGTAAGTGGTATTGTTTATAGAATGGATGAAACAAAATTTACTTATAACAAAGATGCCGATGAATGGTCTTGCCATCAAGGAGCTACAACTATCCATAAAAAGTATTATAAGACCAAAAGAGAAGAAGATTATCGAGAAGGTTACAGGTACAGCTTCTTAAAAGAAGATTGTGAAAAATATAATTTCAGAGAAGAATGTGCCGGAAAAAAGTAAAGAAGAAAGTACTGTCAGTTGGCCTTAATACCGGTGAATTTTATAGTATGTCACAAGAACAAAAAGACGATATCTTTAAAGAAAAGTATCATAAAAGAGACAGTATAGAAGGTAAGAATGCAGAGCAGAAGCGATTCCACGACTTAAATCGAGCCAAAGGATATGGCTTAAGAAGTGTATCAACACAAGCCAAGCTGACTGCCTAGCGGTAAATCTAAAGACAATATCAAGGATAGTGGTAAAGAAAACCACTGATTTCAAGAAAAAAATCGGTGGTTTTTGTTTAGAGAAACATTTTACTGTTTATTTTTTAATAAAAGAGCTATTTGGGCTTGGGAAAAGGGGACTTTTTCAGTGATCTCGAACAGTCCCTCTGGTCGTCCCCCTCTAGTCAAATCGTTTATTCTCAAAAGTAACTCTACGTTGAATTTCAACCATGAGTTTGGAAAAGTCTAGTAAGTCTAGGGACTGTGCTCCATCGGACAAAGCTTCTGCTGGGTTATTATGGGTTTCAATAAGAATCCCATCGGTGCCAATTGCAATGGCTGCTTTTGTTAAAGGCGCTACGAGAGAACGCATACCGCCTGCGTGGCTTGGGTCAACTATCACAGGGAGATGACTTAATTTTTTTAACAAGGGTACTGCTGATATATCTAAAGTATTTCGCGTCATGGTTTCAATGGTTCTAATGCCGCGCTCACATAATATGATGTTAGAATTACCACCTGTCATAATGTATTCAGCACTCATTAAAAATTCTTCTATGGTTGATGCCAAACCACGCTTTAGTAGAATTGTTTTTTTGCAGAGCCCTAATTCCCTAAGCATGTCAAAATTCTGCATATTTCGTGCACCCACTTGAATCACATCTACATCTTCAAATAGGTCAAACTGGCTAAGACTGGTCAACTCAGATACAATGGGTAGGCCTGTTTCTTTTTTTGCTTGAAGGAGTAACTTAATACCTTCAACATGAAGTCCCTGAAAAGCATATGGGGAAGATCTCGGCTTGAAAGCCCCTCCTCTTAGTAGAGTTGCCCCACTAAGTTTTACGGCATGGGCTATTTCCATGATTTGTTCTTCGCTCTCAACAGAACAAGGTCCAGCAATAACTTGAAAGATGCCTTCTCCAAAAGTTCTTGGTCCTACTTTTACATAAGTATTCTCTGGTTGGAACTTACGATTTACCATTTTAAAGGGTTCTGTGATGCGCTTTCCATACTCAACAATTTCATTGTTTTCTGTAATCTGATCAACATCAAGGATACTTGTATTCCCAACTAACCCCACTACTTGATAATCTGTTCCAAAGCTATAAAGCGTCTTAAACCCCTTGCCCTCAAAAACTTTTCTAAAGGCCTCCACGTTACTTTTTTTGACATTTTGTTTCATTACAAATATCATAATCTTTCTCCTTTTTCTAACTGACTTCTTCTTTGGTTTTTAGTAAATAAAAAAGAAGGTAGCCTTTTGCTTCCAAAAGTCACCTTCTAATACTCAATATAATCTAAAAAGTCTTACAATAGATTAACTAGTGAGAATATAAGTTGATTTTGGACAATAAAAACGGACGCTTTCTTGCCAGAAGCGCCAAACAAAATTATTATATAGCTTTGTTGTTGTTTTATTGAACTTAGTCATCTTAAATCCTCTTTACTTAGTGATACCATCACCATATTACGTGTAATTTTAAAGCAGTATATTATCGTCTACTGCAGATACATCCTGCTTGAATGGCTGCGCAGAGAAGAAAACGACACCAAAACTTTTGGTGAATTATTCTTTAGATACTGTGAAGACATACAAGATATGGACTATATAACAGCCATTAAGAGCCTGATGGATCTATTCATAGAGCATATGGAATCAGTTGTTATAAGCAACACAGTAACTATCAAGAGTCAACTACAGCAGTGGATTAGTCAGCAAGCCTCTTATATCAAGGTGTTGTTCG
>NZ_JCBCDA010000123.1:0-13621 GCF_059865615.1 Petrocella sp.
TTACTGCCACCTGTATAACTGACGGTTCTGCTTTCTTTCCACACACTGGATTGAGCTTGTACGAGCGTTGGAGGCAAGATACTTACTGCAATGAATAGTGCTACGAATAAAATACATATGGATTGTCCCAATTTCATAGTCTTATATTTCCTCTCGTTAGTTATTCAGTCTAATATTTGGTTAAAGGATCAAAACTAAGTTTCACTAAATTCACATACCATATATAGATTACGTTGATGCATTCGTAACTATATATGGTATGTAAAAGTTCAACTATATAGTTTTGACGCCTTAACCATATTTGTATGTTTTTGCTTTTAAAAAGACGTATTTTGAAGCCGCAAATACTCCTCATATATTTTAACACTTTTCATATGTAATTCCTATAAAATCATCATTATAAATCCCATACCAAAGTGGTTTAATCTATTTTTAAGAATCTTGCATTTATGGATACAATAATTGTACTAAGCGACATAAGCCCTGCACCTATTCCAATAGCTAGATCCGCTTTTGCTAGAGAAGGTGCATCATTCACCCCATCGCCTGTCATTGCAACCTTTTTGCCTTGGCTTATAAGTTCATCATTTTTTTTACTATCTATTTCGGCTTCTAAACCCTTACCTGTCAAGTTTTGATAATGACTAACTTCTTTCAAATCTAGATTTCTATTCTTCCCTTCGTTTACAATCCCTTTTGCAATGGGATGCTCTGAATTGGACTCAACAGAGTAAGCTAGGGTTAGTAATTCATCTTCTGACCTGTCTATGGCTTTTATAGAAGATTCATAATATTATTCCATTGCTTTATGGTATAATCTTTTATATCATTATACATTCATTACCCCTCAGGTATCTATAATATTTATGGTTATATACGCGACTAGGAGATGAAGATATGAGACTCATTTTTGAATCCAAACTCGAAATAGTTAAATCCCACTACATCATAAGAATTCCCATCGCTATCAGTGAGAAACTCCCCTCCCGTGGTATGGTTATGATTGAAGGAGATATTAATAATATTGGGTTTAAAACACCACTAGAACCGGACGGAAAGGGAAGCCACTGGTTTGAATTCGATAAAACTTTAATAAAGGATTTGAATATGAGCGTTGGTGATTCTATGTCTCTAAGCATTGAAGCCTTAGATAATTGGAACGTGCCAAAAATGCCTGATGACTTCATAAAAGCGATTCATGAAAATAATCTTTCCAGTCAATGGAATAGCATTACATCAAAAGCCCAATGGGACTGGCTTCGTTTTATTCGTTCAACTAAGAACTTGTCCACCCGCCAAAGAAGAATTGAGGTCGCATGCTCCAAGTTAAAAAAAGGCGATACACGACCCTGTTGTTTTGATAGAACCCGCTGTACCGTTATGGATATAGCCAAGTCCGGTGTTTTACTGGATTAACTGTTTATTCCAATCTGCATTTTTAAAATAATACATCTGTTCATCAGCATCTCGAATAAATGCGTCTATGTTTTCATGCTTCTTCTTCTTAAAGCATACAATACCATGGCTAAAGAACAGCATATCCTTTGGCTGCTTTCCATATATAAGTGGATTACTCATGAGATGATCCATAGCTTCTTTTATAACCTTTTCAGATTGGTTTAATAGCACGCACAAAAACGCATCACCACCAAAGCGTATGAGATAGGTCGATATCTAAGACCCGTATGTCAATACCTCCGTTTTCCGATACATAAGATAGCCGATCTATAGGCGCCGAAAAGGTATTTAGAGTCAGTTCATATTGTGGATGTTCTCGTATATACTTTGTAATAAAATTATAAGCGCGCTCAAGTTCTTGCGTTCATCATCGCAGATTGCTGATCTAATCATAAATTCACCTTCATAATAATTCTTTTTTCTTAGATGTGACGTCTAGTCATCCTGTCTTCTTCTACCATATAATCCTTTTTGTTTTATTTTATTTGTATACATCGCTTTGTCTGCTTCACTAAAAATAGAATATATACTTTTAATACCATTTTTATTATAGAACGCATATCCATAAGCAAGTGATATCTTTATTTCTCTATTTTCATTTACATTAATTATTAAGTCATTTAGCTTTGATAGGGCACCATCAACCAATTCTTTTGAACTGTTCTTACAAATCACACAAAATTCATCGCCACCAATTCTATATGGTATACCAATACCCCTAAAGCTTTCTCTTATGATATTTGCCGATTCAAAAATCAACTCATCTCCATATTTATGTCCATATTTGTCATTGGAGACCTTTAAATTATTTATATCTAAAACTACGATTGTTGCGTTATTATTGCCATTCACATAGAGTTGCATCTCATCTTCAAAAGAAGCTCGATTTTTTATTTTTGTTTGAGCATCATACCTGAATTGAAGTTCAAGTAAGAAAATATAAAATAACAATAAAGATATTGATGTACAACTCCAAATAAGCAGAAGATCTTTAAATAGCATCTGAATTAAGATGCCTATTACAGGTAAGAAAAAAATACCAATAATAAATTTCTTGTCACTTATTTTATATTCCGTACTGTTTTTGATTACAGCAATTATAAATAGTACATAATAAAACATGCTAATGATCGTTGGCAGTAAAAATAAATCCCCTCGTGTATATTGACTATGAACATCGACAAAAAAAACCCAACCAGTATTAAAACTCATAATAGAAATAACCGCATTCAGATATAAAGGTACTATTAAGCAGTATGTATATAATTTATTTTCATTATCTCCAAATAGTCGTAAAAGAAAAAAGGGAACTAAAGGACTTAAAGAAAACCCTAAGATGTTAATTAACCGATAAGTCATTACTAGACTACTATTACTTGAATGCTCAATATAAATCGTCCCAATCTCCAATATCAATAGGATAATTGTTATCACGACCGCATATCTGTACATCTTGTTTTTTTCATTATTTATAACAACATTTCTCTTAGCTAAATTTATTAAAAAGCAAAGTGCAATAATTGCAAGTAAATCCGTACTAATTAAAGTTATCATATTAGCTTTTCCACTTCTATATTATTCGTAACCTATTAAAAACCAATCAAATCTTCAAAACGATATAAAGGTTCGTCCAGTGAAATGTTACCAATTGTTTCAATAACTTGACCCTCAACCAAAATTTGTACCCGATCAATTTCCGAAAATTCTGTTAGGGTATTTACAATGGAACCAAGGGTCATGAGCTCGCCTGCACTTCCACCTGGATACTTGTCCACAAAATCCTTTGAGAAATCAAGCGTACATAGTCCTTCCTCCAGATTCATACTAAGAAGTCTTGTTCCTTCTGGTATGGATGGGGACAAGGATGTATTACTTGTACCTGCAATCAGGCCTAATATGGCTGCTTTTGCGATCTCATGATCATACACCGTCAAGGTTCTTACTTCTCTCCACACTTTCTGTGCGTCCTGGTCAGGAAAATACAAGGTCACTTCATTTTGTGTTATGTTCATCGCGCCGGATAAAAAATAACCAGCTGAAAAAGGCTCATCTCCTAATTCAAATAATTTTTCAAAAGATACGACCCCAGCATTTTCACGTATAACCCTTTGTTCGTAGTAGTCACTACCTTGTTGCTTATGCAGAACTGTGTATTCTTTAACACCTGTATCTTTTAGCTCAACTTTTGTAATCTGGCCGTTGATTGTCTGCAAGACGCCATCTTCATTACTGACCTTCTCAGTCCAATATGTTCCAATCACAAGTGGTGTCTGAATCAAGGTAAGTTGATTATACTTAGAGTCCATCATGACTTCTTCTTTTTTTGCCTGTATAAGGCTATTGCCCTCAATTATGTAACTCAGTTCTATGGAAAAATCTTTGGTGCTTTCACCGTCTGACATATCATCTACCATACCACTAATCATATACATACGTTTCGTTGGCTCACTCATAATAGAATCCAGTTGTGCCTTATGACCGTATTCAGCAAATCCTTCGTATTGCCACGCATAACCTACTGTATCCGGCAATAGTTCTGATAATACATCTACTTGATAGGTCGGTTCATTAATACTTGCCACTTTTGTAAGGGCATTCCATCCCACTTCTTTTCCAAATAACTCTGTAACTGAACGAAGGGGTATATAGGTCGTACCATCGACCACAAAATTATCTGTGGAAACTGGGACATGGTCCACTTCAATCGTCACAGTGTTTCTGTATACGTTTATCAGTTCACTTAGATCATTTCCCATAAGTGTGCCTGTTAAAAATGTTAGTGATAGTAGCACAATAAAGAAGAGCATGATTGACTTCTGGATTACAGATTTACCTTTATTTTTCATATAATCTCTCCATTTCTATTATCGTTGTCAATATTTTAATATACCGCTACATTTTCTGATTAATGCACAACCGCTCAAATGATTAAAGCAATAATCCACAAAAACCTATATTCTATATTATATACTATATAAGGTTAAAGGGTCAAAACTAAGTTTTACCAAGTTCATATACTTAATATGACACTTTTAAAAGTTAAGGTTGGATCGTCATTATATATACAATGACGTTTTGTTTTTCATTATGAGATCCCACTTATAGGACTGGTCACATTCAAATCGGATAAGGTTTCTTTTGCATTATTATATTGAACGGCCAATATATCTCTTGAAGCGATGGCTTGCTGTAATCCGTTTTTAGCCAGGGCTGTATTTTCAGTTAGTTGCTTACCTGTTAATAAATTATAACTCTGTGAAACTGTGTCATAGGCATTTTTAGCTTGAAGGTAGGCTTGCTCCATGCCGTCATACTCACTCTTAGAAACTGCA
The DNA here is from genome assembly GCF_059865615.1 of Petrocella sp. Classification (NCBI taxonomy): domain Bacteria; kingdom Bacillati; phylum Bacillota; class Clostridia; order Lachnospirales; family Vallitaleaceae; genus Petrocella; species Petrocella sp. The sequence goes on from NZ_JCBCDA010000123.1 coordinate 4,791, forward strand.
CCGGATGCGTATAAAGCTTTGGTATTCTCAAAGTTGATTTTTGCATTATCATAGGTAAGTTTGGCACTGTTTAGAGAAGATTTCACTTGGTTGAGTTGGCCCTCTTGCTGACTCCCCGAAGTAATATTCACGTTTAATTTTGCTGAGTTAACAGCTGCTTCTGCGGAGTTCACCTGACTTGCTAAGGATTCAACGGTGTCTCATATCGGTTTCGTCAAAGGCGAATAAGACATCACCTTGTGAAACACTTTTCCCTACATTAAAATACGTAGCGCTAATCTCACCGGGGAATTTGCCCATGATATCCACTTCCTTAACCGGTTTAACTTGTCCGATAAAAATAGACTCATCCCTCATATTACCGGCTACGACCGCCTCTACTTTTACAGGCGTATAGGTTTTACCTTCAGCACCTACTGCTTCTGCTTCTGCTTCTGCTTCGCCTTGACAGCCCGTAATGACAAATGTGGATATAAGCAATACTGTTAACACTAAACTATACTTTTTCATACTTTGGTTGTTCCTCCTCAAATGGTCTATATGAATACATTTATAGAATTAATCTTTGGCTAAGGCGTCAAAACGATATCATAAAACTTAGTTTTTTCCTTTAACCCTTTTTTATTCAACAATTATATCACTCCTTATGTGATAGAAAATTTAGACAATTATTAGATATTGATTAAAGCTGAAATTCTGCTATTTTCTTCAAGATTGCGCTCATGTGGGCGCATAACAATAAACGCCTTTCCTAACAGAAAAGCGCTTCTTGTGGGGTTCATGAAACTTGAGACCTATAGATCTTTTATTTTAACTTTGTACCACTGATAATATCCTTCCCTTTTTTAAGTTGTTCTTCATATGCCCTTTTCATCATTGTAATGATTTCACTGTTGTCAATCTTCTTTCCTTCATATAAACGAAGGGCAATCTTATTCATAACTTCAATATAAGCATAACCGAGTGCAGCTGTTAGAATGGCTGCTGTTGTCCCACTAATTACGCCTCCAACCGCCGTTCCAACACCTGGTATAAACTTAACAACATTGGCAACGATTGTTCTACCAAGTGCAGTAGCACCACCGACGCCTCCAATTGCAGTAACGATAGAGGTGATCAGCGTTTTCTCAACATTAATACCAAATATAACCGTCAAATGTGCAATCATAGCAATCTGACTTGGCACCAAGATGGTTGCGTCCGCAAAAGGGATAGGGGTAAATCCGGTAACAAAATTCGTCGATACATATGGTAATACAGCTAATCTTGCAGCCACTACTTTCTTCTCAAGATTAACTTTTTGAGCATTTATAAAGGCCTTTTTGGCTGCTTCATCTAAACAATTATAGGTTACATCCACAAGTTGTGTAAGGCCAAATGGTGGAATTATAATATCTTCACTGATGACGATTTCTTCTGCCAATGTGGGTACTACGTTAACGACCGGAAGATTCAGATTTCTTATATAGCTTTCAAATTCTTTGTATTGTAGGCCCATACACTGTGTCATGACAATAAGGACCGGTAGCTTTTTAGAAAACTCATTGATCCACTCCAGTTCAAAATCTTCAATTCTATTCGAACTTGAATTAATACAGTACCATGCCACATGTATATAATCTTTTTCATTCTGACTTAATAATGTTCGATCTATTTGCCCAACGATTTCCTTTTTTATTTCTTCTTGTACTTCTGAATCTAGTTCTAGTCCTTTTGTGTCATAAATAGTGAGTGGAACGCCTTTTTTCGTGATCTTGCTGATGTGTTGCGTCACCGGTTTACCAATTCCAGTTTCAACCAACTTTTCTCTAAAAACATTATTAATGAGCGTGCTTTTTCCAACCCCGGTCTTGCCAATAATCATTATATTTGCAGTAGACATAGACTCAACTTCCTCATTGTATTTTTTCATAAACATGTCAAACCAATTTTCACTCATGTTATTCATTCCCTCTATCAATTCTAGATTGTAATTTTCTACTTAATGCATCGCCAAACTTAAAAGCGGCAACTAAAATAATAATGGATACGAGCAATTGATTCAAAAAATTAGATTTATTATTATTCTTTTTCATAATACCCTCCAATATACAAACTTAATTACAATTATGATAGCATACATAAAATTAAAAGACCATGATATATAGGTCATGATATGGCACAATCAATCTTAGAAGTAAACAAATCAAATTCTAGGAATAGCACCCTATAAGATATGGCTTGCTCTTTCATAATCCAAAATATGTATTGTTTTCTCATAAATCAGACTAGGCTCCTGTACAAAAACACGTCCAAGATGGGTCTCTGTTGCGAAGAATAAGTCTTTAATAAAATCTTCTTCTACATTCATATATTGATAATACAATTCACTTAAAAACTTCTGATCAATATCGCCTCTTGTACGCATCAAGGCAAATTCAATAAAACCAGCCATTGGCGGTGGCATTACAAATTGACGTTCCCCTTTATAGTAAGAATCCACAAGTAATGCCTTCTCACAAAGATGCTCTAGAAAAGTTGCTGCTTTTTTTTTGCAGTAAAAGGACGAATCGGCAACTTCGCAACCCATTTGGCTTCAGTTTCTGAATATAGAATTTGTAAGATTTTATATAAACTCTCCGATGGGTGGGCGCCTTGTGTAAACCAATTGATTCTTTCTTCTAGACTTTTATATGCATCTTTACTTGTTATATGTCCCATAGATTCTCCCCTCTCAAATAATGTAACCTGAGTTCAAGAAACAAAGACTCTTCTGAAATCAATCTCTTTTATGCTTTAATAGGATATGACCATTGGAGTCAAGTTTTATTCACAACCACTTTAAGTTTTGTGCCTGTGTATTTAGACTATAGGAAAATAATTCATTAGATATTACGGTTTCCGGATTGTAGAAGTTCAAGAAGAACTTCAACAATTCTTGAATCAAAATGGGTGCCTGAACATCTCTTTAGTTCCTCAATTGCTTCTTTCATGGTTCGCTTTTTATTAAAGCTACTCTTACTCGTTATTGCAGCATAAGCTTCAGCAACGGCAATAATTCTTGCTTCGATTTGTATGGCTTCACCCTTGATGCCATCAGGATAATCACTACCGTCCCATTTTTCATGATGATGAATGACAAATTGTGCAATCTCAGAAAATTCATTTGTAGAACTTAGAAGTCGCCAACCAATCTCCGGATGCTTTTCAATATCTACTCTTTCAGTACTGGTTAAGCTTCCTGTCTTATTCAATATTCCTTCATCAACACCGATTTTTCCAATATCATGCATAAGTCCGACGACTTTCATTTGATTAATTGTATTTTGGTCTAATTCCATTTTTTCTGCAATGGCTTGGCAGATACGACTTACTTTCTTGGAATGTTGTTCCTCGCCATGGCTTTTCTCAAATAATGTATTCATAATGAGTTCCATCGTTTTGCTCCTTATGCTGGTACGTTCAAATAGCTTGTGTTTGTACATGTGATTTTCAGCATTTACGATAATCTCTGAAATGGATTGGCTCTCCATTTCCTTTGTGTCATATCCATAAGAAATGGATAATTCTATATTTGAAACGATTTCTTTAGACGTCAGTTCTTTAATATGGTTTGCAATATTTATCGTATCACGTCTTGAGGTCTTTGGTAACACAAGTACAAACTCGTCCCCTCCGATTCGAGCTATAATATCTTCATGTCGGCATGCCTTTTTTATTGTTTCTGCAGCCTTATTAAGGAGTACGTCCCCCATATTATGACCAAATGAGTCGTTAACCAGCTTTAATCCATTGACGTCAAACATGATAATCGACAAGGGTAGATTATCTTTTGTATCTAGCTCCTTTAACTTTTGTTCAAAATACCTTCTGTTATATAAGCCGGTAAGATGGTCGTGAGTACTTAAATATAATAGTTTATCTTCGCTGCTTTTTCGCTTTGTAATGTCCTGAGCAGCTCCCCAGAGAGAGATGATTTGACCTTGTGTATCCTTTTTCGCCTCTATTTTAACCCAAATCCATCTACTAATTCCATCACTAAGTACGCTTTCAAGTTCAAGTTCGTATGGAACGCCCTCTGATTCTGTCCGCTCAATCGCTTCTGATAATTTCTCCCAACTTTCCGGCGTGAATAACTTCTTATGCACTGTAAAAGGAGGCGCAGAACTTTCCGGATCAAGCCCAAACATTTTATAAAGCTCTTTTGACCACACAACTTCGTCTGTTTGTAAGTTCATCCTCCATGTTCCCAAATGTGCAATACGCTGGGATTCCAACAAATCATCCATATTAAGTTTGAGTTCTTCTTGAACCCTCTTGCGTTTGGTTATATCATTAAAAATCGCTGCAACTTGTTTAGGATTCGGCGAATATGCTATGACTTCAAAGTACTTTCCCAGTTCATCGGAGTATTGTTCAAAAGACAAGGGTTCTCTTGTCATTGCAACATGCTCATATTTTTCAAGCCAAACCTTTTCTATTTTAGGCATAACCGTCAGCAAGTGCTTTCCAATAATTGCTTCACGCCTCAAACCCGTCAATTTTTCATAGGCTTCATTTGAGTCAATAAAGCTATAATCCGTTACGTTTCCCATATTATCTTGTAGGGCTTCTAGTACAATCAGTCCCTGTGACATTTGAGTAATCAATAGTCTATGTTTTTCTTCGCTTTCTTTCAGATTTTTCTCTGTAGCCTTCCTCGTTGAAATATCACTTACTACCATTCGACAAATGAGCCGTCCATCTACACTGACTACAGTTGATTTCATATGCCCCCCCAAAAAAAGAATCATCATTTTTCAACATCCTAAGTTCAATTTCATGGGGTTGCATTGATTCAAACAGTCGCTTCCGGTATCTATAATATATATCTTGATCTTCTTTTAAAATATATTTAGTTATGCGTTTTTTTGCAAGACTATGCTTTGACTCTCCAAGCATAACAGCGGCTGTCAGATTCGACTCAATAATAAGCCCCTTTTCTGAAAGAATCAAGTAACCTTCAGGTGCAAGATCGTAAATATCAAAATATCTGGCTTTAGTTTGTTCCAATTCCAATTGCGTTCTTCTAAGTTCATCGTTTTGCATTTCAAGTTCAATTTGATACACTTTTAGTTCATGAAAAATTGAATTGATCTCTTCAAGTGACAATCTCTCCAACTCTTCATTGTTATATTTATCTTCTTTTTGAATTAAACTTTCCGCAATCGAGCGCAAATCATTTTCGGTATTCGTCACATGCTTTGAATTGATGCGAGCTGGACTTAAGCCATTCTCTTTTTTCATGATGTGCCTTCCTTTTCATCTAACTCTGATTTCTTAAAGTCATGGGTCACTCTGATGTTACATTGTATGATTTTTATCCGGTCGATTTCAAAAGCATTGCTTATAAACTCAACCGCTATCTTTTCACCGTCAGCCGTTTCAAGGGGTAAATCTTTGTAGCGCATATATTTCTTTTTCTTCAAATCCAAAAAATTTTCCTTGTTGGCAACGATGTCTTTTATTAAACCAATATCCCAGATTTGTTTTTCCAAAAGCTTTTCTTCTGGGTAACCTAAAAGCTTTATTAAGAATGGATTCACATCCTTAATTTTTCCGCTCTTACCATCTAAAATCATAATGCCTTCCTGAGCCGTTTCAAACAATGTCCGATAGCGCATTTCGGATACTACTAGCTTATCTTTGGCTGTTTTGGCTTCAGTTATATCAACAAAGGTTAGTACAACACCCTCTATCACATTTTCAATGGTTCGGTAGGGTTGTATAATCATTTCATACCAATTGCCGTCTAATGTCTTAACCTCAATATTTTTGAGGATTAATGTATCTAGAACTGTTTTTACATCAACGGTCAATTGATTATACTCTACTAAATTGGAGGCAATATGTGATACCGGTCGACCAATATCGCTACTTATAAGATTAATGATTTTATTAGCTGTTGGTGTGAACCTTAAAATGTTTTGCTGATGATCCAAGAAAATTGTCGCAATATTCGTCCCTGATAGCAGATTATTCATGTCGTTGCTAACTTGGGATAAGTCATGTACTTTAACTTGTAGCTCCGAGTTCACCGTTGTAAGTTCTTCGTTGATGGATTGTAACTCTTCTTTGGAGGTTTCAAGTTCTTCATTGGTCGACTGGAGTTCCTCATTTACCGACTGCATTTCTTCAACTGATGATTTGAGTTCTTCATTTGATGTTTCAAGCTCTTCGTTTGCCGCCTGTAAATATTCATCTTTAAGGCGTAACTCTGTCTTTAGTTCTTCTATATAAGCATCTGATTCAAACGTTGGATGCGCTTCATTCACTTCTACTTTTCTATTGATTGCTTGTTCCTTAGTTTGTACTTTTGCTTCCTCGAGCAATATAATATACAAGGTTCGTTTTTTTGCAGAAATCGTGCCTATTCTTACTGGTTTTACTGTAAAATTCACCTTTGTAAAATGTCCATTCGTTCTAACATTGATTTCATGTAAGCGAACCGTTTCATTCTTCTCAATACAGGTTTTTAAAGCATTTTTTAGTTCTCGTCTTAAACCTTCTCTGGCCATCTTCAGTACATTGCTTACACCAACTTCTCCTTGGCTTGGCTCCAAATACATACCGGTTCTACCATGAATATATAAAGTATCACCGTTATCATTCACCAAAATGCCTGATATTGAATTATCCTTAAGAATGGCTTGTTCTGTGATTTCTCTTAAAGTGGGCTTAGGTCTGTAATCCGTTTTTACCCCCACTACGTTGTCAACTGCCTCTTTATTAACAGCCGGCTCTATGATTTGACTCGGGATACTTCTTTGTATCCCTTGTGCATCTTCTTTACGTCGATAGAATTTTAATTTACGGTCTACGACCTCAAACAACATTTCAAAATTACCGACGGTTTCTGAAACCCCTAAAAATAGTATGCCGTTTGATCTAAGTGCATAATGGAATAAGGGTATGAGTTTTTTCTGAAGTTCACTGCTTAAATAAATCATGAGGTTTCTGCAGGAAATCAAGTCAAGTCTTGAAAAAGGTGGATCTTTTATAATACTTTGCTCGGAGAAAATAAGCATTTCTCTGATGGACTTGCTGATACGGTAGGAAGCATTTCCAGGCTCTGATAAAAAAAATCTTTCAATTCTCTCTGAGCTCAACTCTTCAACGACACTGCTTGGATAATTACCTGATCGCGCAATAGCAATTGCCTGCCGATCAATGTCCGTAGCAAATATTTGTACATTAAATCTCATCTTAAGTTCTTCAAGATGCTCACGAAGCAAGATAGCAATAGAGTAAGCTTCTTCACCTGTAGAACACCCTGCACACCATATTCTTAGTGTTGAATTTTCAGGCTTACCTTCAAATAACTTCGGAATAATCTCCTTTTCTAACTTCTCAAAAGCATCTTTGTCCCTGAAAAAACTGGTCACCCCAATCAGCATATCATTTAATAGAACTTCTATCTCTGCAGGTGTTTGTTGTAAGAATTTGATATAGTCCGCCATATTTTCTATTTGATTGACGGCCAATCGTCTTTCAATACGTCTGTTAATCATACTCGGCTTATATTTGGAGAAATCATGTCCCCTCTGGTTTCGAATCAGTAGGAATATTTTTTTAAGCATATTTTCGTTATTCTGTACATGTATATCCACCGGGTGATCAGCAATCCATCTGGCATGGGATACATATGATACGAGGTTCTTTACCATCTCGCTTGGCTCTAATTGATAATCCACTAGGCCAGTTGCAATTGCACTCGATGGCATACCATCATATTCCGCACTGTCTGTGCTTTGTGCTAAGGCAATACCACCTTCATCTTTTATCGCTCTTAGGCCCAAAGTTCCGTCGCTCCCTGTACCTGATAAGACAATGCAAACGGCTCTTTCTTTCTGGTCAGCCGCTAGAGAGCGAAAGAAGAAATCGATGGGCATATTTTGTCCTCTTGGAGAGGTGATTTCAAAAAGTTGAAGGCTGCCATTTATTAGAGCCATATTTTTGTTAGGTGGTATGATATAAATGCAATTGGGCTTTATAACCATGCCGTCTTCCACTTCAAAAACCGGCAAATTTGTATAGCGTTCAATGATTTCCGTTAATATACTTTTATGATCTGGTGCCAAATGTTGTATCAAAACGAAAGTCATATCAGGTTCTTTATCTTTGGGCATTCCTGTAAAAAATGCTTCAAATGCAGCTAACCCTCCTGCAGATGCGCCTATTCCCACGACCGGAAATTTCTGTTCTTCTTTTTCATTGGTTCCCATGAGGACCTCCTATTGTCTGAGCTTTGATATATCTTTTTGTTGAAGAAGCTCATCTTCTAATTATATTCTTCTTATTCGGAATAATCAAATTCTTCTTATTTCTATAAAATTAATAAATTTATACTTCTTTTACGTTTTATACATCGTTTGGATATAAGAAAAACCACCAAAAAGAAGTACTACTTCTTAATTGGTGGTAGTGGTGCATTGCTTTTCTCGATTAGACGTATGGATTTCAAATGAAAATGATAACTCAAATTAGTCATTCACTCACAATCCATGCTTGCTACAGCCAATGAACAGTTTTTCTCCACGGTGTCTTGGGAAGCGCACTTCTTGGCCTTGTTCCGGATACAATCTCACAAATAAGATACGGTCAACGCTTACAAGTGCTACAAAATTCAGATAATGTTCCTTAGACATCTCATGTGGAAAAGTTATTTAGTAATCATTTTCAACATTTTTAACTTTGGTTAAGGCGTCAAAACTATATAGTTGAACTTTCACCTACCATATGTAGTTATGAATGTATCAACGTAATCTACATATGGTAGGCGAATTTAGTGAAACTTAGTTTTGACCCTTTAA
>NZ_JCBCDA010000139.1:0-2166 GCF_059865615.1 Petrocella sp.
TGAATATATGCTAGAAGCCGCAACGTCAAAAGATGACAATAGTGATGATAAAAAAGGCGGATCAGGCTCGAACAAAGATAAAGATTCTGATAATCAGAAGAATACCGATAAACCGATAAATCAAGGAACAATGATCATTGACAGCTCCGAAAGGTAAATTAAAACTACTCTTAGTATAATTGGCGACTTTCCTGGATTTTTTACTTTATCCACATTTTTTTTAAATTACTATGCTGTTGTCCACATCACTAGAGCAAACGACACCAAAATTATACACATTTATGTAGTTTCATTCGTTTACCATTCACCAGCCCCTTTCATAATTTTTCATCAAAGCGTTTTTCTAACTTGCATTCGTTTATATTCTAAATCTTCTTCTGTAAGTTTTTGTTTCTTTAAGCATTCCAGTAATCCTTCTGATATCTTTACTATTGTTCTGTGAACTATTTTTACATCTTTTATTCCGTTTTCATATAGTTGCAACAGTATATCTGCTAGTTGCGTTAGCAGATAATGATTTTTCATTGCATTATAATCTAAGCTATTAGCGTGCGTAATAATATATCTATGGTTCTTCTGAATATTAAACCCTTGGTTCTCAATCAACCATCGCTTTCTACCTGTCTGCACAAAATCATATGCATTATATTCATTTACTTTCATGCTGCTTAACCACTGGAATTCTTGCTGTGTTTTCTCTTGTTCCACATCTTCAATCTCTAATTCTAATAGTGTTATTTTATGACCACAATAATCTAATTCATTAACCCATTTTAACCAGTGTAACTTCTTTACTTTAGGCTTTCTCTTATAAACAGTTTCTTTTGACACTACCATTTCTTCAGCTTCACCCATCTTTTTTATCTCTTTGTACTCATCTGCTATGCTTGGGATACTTCCATTTTTATAACGAATCAAAAATTCCCAACTATTATGTCTGCATATCTCAAATACCGGCTCACAGGCATATAAGCTATCTCCCATTATGCATATCGGTAATCGCGGAAACATCATTTTCAAATTCTTGGATAGTCTTTTAAATGCTTTTCTTTCACAATCTTGCTTACTTACTTCTTTTCCTTCGTTTTCAATGAATTCCGTCCCTATACTTACAATAAATCCATCATCTAATACTATCTTTGCTTCTAATACAGGATGATAGTAGATTGTTTTTTCTTCATCTGTTCCTTTTTTGACCGTTTTTGACAGACAGTGTTCACAGTGTCTACTCCTAAAACTAAATAAATGTGTTGCATCTATAATAACTAACCATTTTTGGCCTAAAAATTTACCACCATCAAAGCTTTTCTTGCGGATTAGATTACAGATCATCTTTTTTCTAAGTAACTCTAATTGCTTATTTTCTAATTTTGACAGGCACTCATTAATTGTTACATAATGCGGCAAAAACTTTTTTTCTTCTAATCCTAAAATCTTATAGATGTTTTTAACACATTCATCTTCATTAAATACATCTGTCATTTCTTGCATTGATTCTATGGAGCAAATATTCTTCAAGATCATCACATATAAAATCACTTCAATCTCATATGTGATATAAGATTGATTTCTTGTATCTAATACTTCTTTGATATTTCTAATTAAGTCCGGAAAGTAATGATATTGTATTTTTAAAAATTCTGCAACTTCTTTAGTTATTTTTCTTTTGGCTTCTCTTTGTTCTGCTCGACCCATTTCTACACCTCTGCGAAAAAGTTTTCTTATATTATACACTTTTTCGTAGATATTTGGCTTATATAGGTACAGTTTAGTGCGAAATATATTTACCTGTCAAAGCTGACTATTAATATCCTGTATAAAAGGGTAATACAACTTTATTTATTCTTAAGTTTCTCTATAAGTTTCCCTATTTTTTCTTTCTGCGCTTTCGTTGACTCCTTATCGATATTAGTTTCAATGATTACAAAATCGCCTTCTTTAGATTGTAGAGGTAACAATGCTTTAGGAAAGTTATACAACTTGCCCTCAAACTCAATTATTGCATAGCCTTCTTCAAACCTATCTATGACAAATTTACTCAACATAAGCCTTACCTTCTTCTATTATATCCGCAAGTCTTGCTGGCCCTATTCCGTTAATGATGGTAAGCGCATTGACTGATAAAAACGGTCTTTTCTGAATTATCTCTGTTGCTCTTACATCACT
>NZ_JCBCDA010000169.1:0-9613 GCF_059865615.1 Petrocella sp.
TAGAAGAACCTGAGCTTACTATTTCATGGAATGAAGTTTCAATCACAGTTAAAGATCATCGAGCAGTTCCTATGGCAGCAGAGCTTTTGAACCGGTTGGTATCATCATGTTAAAGCGTATGACCGAAGACCATAGATTGGGTTGCAATTTATATTCAGAGGCAAGTTCGTTGATTTCTTTTTCCCCCCGGATTGCTTCTAACACAATTTTTGTTTTTTGTTCCGCTGTAAATGTTCTTCTTTTCGTAGACATGATAATGACCTCTTTCCTCATAAATGGTTGATTTGAGTATACCAGATTCATTATCTTTTGAACATTTACATGTCGAGTTTTCTTAGACCATTATATTATGAGCTCTGCTCATATTTCTGAACAGTTCGAAAGGAAAGGACCTTGACGTATTCAGCGCCATACTATTTTCTATAAGAGCTATTTTCCGACAGCCCCTATTTTTAAGTTTTTGTCAAAATCACTACCTATAAGGAAAATCAAAAAAGTAGCAACCACTGTTTTAACACCTGGTTGCTACTTTTTATACTTCATAAAACTATAGTTAATCGGTAAATAATTGTGTCCACAAATAGCCCTGCTCGCTTCGAGCTACAACACCTATGCCTATTTTGTTAAGATTAGGATTAAGGATGTTTCTTCTATGCCCTGGTGATGCCATCCATGCATCTACTACTTTTTTTGCTGTTGTATGACCTGAGGCGATGTTCTCAGCTAGATATCTGTAAGGAACGCCATGCATAGCTACTATGTCCACCATGCCACCATGAACTGGTGATACATGTTCAAAGTATTCGTTAATCAGCATATCATTGGATTTGTAATAGGCTGCTTTCTCTAATTTGGCATCCATAATCAACCTGTGCAAACCAACTTTATCTCTTTCTATATTGATCAATCTTAGTACTTCATAAGATAGTTCTTGATTTTTTATAACGGACTGAACACTACCTTCTGTGTCAATCACGACTTTATTCTTTGCACCGTCCCAATAGACACTGAAATCAAGAGCCAAACCCAGATCCCTAAGTTTATAATAAGTACGACCGTCAATAACATAACCTGTCATAGACAATGGAACACCGTTTTTCAATACATTGGCTTTACTAATGCGTACATCCTTAATCGCACTTACATCTTCTGATGATTTACTGATATGATCACCTAAATATGCCTTGCCTGTTTCTATTATTATGGTAGCCGTTTCTGGATGCCATGTCACATCAAAGGCTTTTTGACTGTCTTTGACATAGTATGCTATGTCTCTAAGCATAAAATAGTTATTACCTTGGATGTTATAGACTCTGGGTGTAATTGTTTTATTATCAACAACTATATTTGCTGTAGTTGCTACTGTATATATTGATCGGCTTGCATGAACAGGTATCATCATCGTTAAGATTATACTCAGAACCGTCAAAGCGGTTAGGATTCTTTTTCTCATTTGCTTAGCTCCTTAGTCATAACTTGAATAGTTGTAGCACACCCTACATTATGACTAGCTAATCCCCTCTTGTCAATCCTATCCGCCTAGTACCAATGACTCATTATTAGCTTATTCGACTATATTTTGTAGTAAAAATTGACCCGTAACCATAATAATACTATTATTTTATGCAAGCTTTAACTTTTATCCTGTTTCATTATATATTTACTATTATGTAAACCAAGGTGGCTATAATGATTCATATAGATAATTGGTTAATGCGTCGAAACTATATAGTTGAACTTTCACATGCCATAAAAAGTATTAATTTCAGTATAGAAAAAGGTGAATCTTTGGTTTCATAGGCTCCAGCAGTACCGGAAAAACAACCACCAAGAGATTAATCATTGGCCTTCTTAACGGTTATGCTGGATAAATTCATATTCTAGGAAAGAACGTTACCTTTAGCAAAAAATATTTTCGAGAAAATCGGTATTGCTTTTGATTTTCCTGATCTCTATTTAAAACTGACGGCACTCGAAAACCTTAAACTCGTTGGCTCCTACTATAAAAACTGTCCTAAGTATTTTGATGTCCTACTGGATATGGTCGGTTTACTAAGTGATAAGCATCAAAGGGTTAAAAACTTCTCCAAAGGCATGAAAAAGCGCCTTAATTTTATACGATCTATCATGTATGATCCAGGTATCATGTTTTTTGATGAACCCACCTCCAGTCTAGATCCAATTAATGACCGTATCATTAAAGAACAGATTCTCTATATGAAGTCCAAGGGTAAAACCATTTTTCAACTACCCATAATATGACGGTTGCAGAGCAACGTTGTGATCATGTGGCTTTTAGTTGTGGTTTTTTGGATTCTTCTGTTTTAGGTTTATTCTTTATTGGTGGTATATTGCTTCTTGAAAAAAACAAAGCATATTATAAATATGTTATTAATCTTATGTAAATATTTATAAAATTATTTTCTTTAATAACACCCACTTAAGTTAGCATTATACAACCAGCTTATATACGGAGCCCTCAATCGCTTTGACCTGTCTTTTTAATTGGCTCATAAATTCTCCAAGATTTTCAGGTGTCGAAAAAGGTGTTAATGCACCATGATAAGCTGCTATAGATATAGAATTCAATGCATATACATTTTGGTTGTTATAACGATCTTTTGAGATATAGCAACCTTTTAAATAGTCTTCCTTAGAGAAAAAAGATGCTAATAAGCTATCAAATGTCTCACATATTTCCTTCCCGATTGCCTCAACTTCCAAAGCTTCCACTTTTACCAAAGCAACAAAATCATCTCCTCCAATATGGCCGATGAAATGTTTGTCACCATACTTATTTATAATATCCACTATGATATTGGCTGTTGTTTTTAGAATATGGTCTCCTTTTTCAAAGCCATATACGTCGTTATATGCCTTAAAGTGGTCTAAATCAATATACAAAATGCCAACCTTTTCTCCGTTACTGATATACTGTTCCATCATCTGTCTTATAATTATATTGCCTGGCAAAAACGTCAGTGGGTTCTGTTGCTTAGCATATAGCTTCTCATATTCTGTAGAGTTACGTATCAAATCATATATGGTGGTTATACCAAAATATCTGGAGCATTGAGTTACAATGATGTCATCATAGAGGTTTGCTTTTTCCCTTTGCATGGCAAGTGTCAAAACTTTCGTAACCGGCGTATAATAATCCACCATCAAAGGCCTTGTATCCATTAATAGTTCAACCGGTCTATGAGAATATAAATCAAAGCCATAACGGTCTGCTAGTTTACTGTTTAAATAATTTTTCATGATAATACCTTCTGGATAACGCTCCTTAGATATTAAACAAATACTATCCATAACTTCTCGTTCCATAATGTCCTTTACCACGTAGCATGAAAAATTTTTATAATATGACTTATTTTGTTTTGCAATTTTCCCAACACAATAATAGGCCGCATCAAAAGAAAAAGCATCAACAACGTCTTTATTGATTTGCAGAATCAAATCCCGTACTTCTGGAATATGGAACACTATGCTTCTAGATGGTTTATAAAACAAAAAGCCTTGAGCAGCATATACATCTAATTTTATAAGGGTTTCTAGTTCATCGACGGTCTCGACCCCTTCTGCTATTAATTTTATATGTGTTTCTTTTGCCATAGAAACCAGCGCTTTTATCATGGATTGTTTAAAGCTGTCCGAATCAATGTTACGGATTAAGTCCATATCCAGCTTCACATATTCCGGTTTAACTTCTGAGATTGTTTTAAGACCTGAGTAGCCGCTTCCCATATCATCAATAGCAATTTTATAATTCTGGCTTTTATAATGTGAGGTTAATGCTGAAAAAGTGGCATAATCTTCAATAGCTGTACGTTCTGTTATCTCAAATACAATATTTTTCGAATCAATTCGGTACTCTTCTAGATATTTCTTTGTAAATCCTTTTGTGTAACCAGGCTCTTTAAAAACATTTGGATCTACGTTTAAAAACAATAATTTATTTAAAGGCAAATTCACGACATTTTCTATAGCTTTTTTGCGAAATAGCATCTCCAATTCCCACACACATCCCTCTTTTTCTGCTGCTTCAATAAGAACAAGTGGTGAATGATATGGTGTGTTAAGTGGTCCTCTACTCAAAGCTTCATAACCGATAATCTCACCATTGTGGAGAGAAATAATCGGTTGATAGTGGGCTGTAACTTGCTCTTTTTTTATAATTTCGCCTATTTCTGATGTATGAATACCCATGTTAGCTCCTTTATGTGTGACTTACTTCATCATCCATAGTTCTAAAGTACCACAGTATTGTAAAATATATATAAGGACATTGTTAATTTTCAGTATTTAGGTTTTTTAAATTACATAAAAAGACCTTACCCTTCATGGATAAAGCCTTGTTATACTTACAATTAATTATCGCTATCAGATGACTATCTTTTGAAGCTGACCGTCGAAGCTAAACTTTCACTTGGATCGATCTGGAAAAATGGCAATTTTCTAGCACCAAAAACGGCTGCAAAAATATTATTTGGAACCGTAATAATAAATTGGTTGTACTTTAAAACTGAGTCATTATAGAATTGTCTATACATGGCAATTTTTTGTTCTATCTCACTAAGCTGGTTTTGAAGACTTAAGAAGCCTTGATTCGCCTTTAAATCCGGGTATTGTTCCGATAGAGCAAAAAGTCTGCCAAGCATCCCCGTCATCGCATCAGATACTTGAACCACCTCATCTTGAGTTTTTGCATTCATATACATATTTCTTGCTTGAGTGACTTGATTGAGGGTTTCCTGTTCATGAGATGCATAAGCACGCACTGTCTCTACAAGATTAGGTATCAAATCTGCTCTCATCTTTAACTGAACATTAATCTGTCCCCAACTGTTATCTACCTTTGCCTTATTACCAATCATTTTATTATAAAACAATACAATCCATAAACCTAACAATATTGGTAATACAAAAAAAACAATCCCTAAGTACAGCATAAAAAGTACCTCCTTTAATTTCTTCTTAATTATATTATAGCCTAATTAATAGAAATGAAAAGAGCAAAGATGGCTTTGTCACATCACACCTTCAAATCATCCCGATTGTCAGTCCCTTTATGATACTAAGATATGCGCTGTTTTCATTGGTGAAAGACCACTTAATATACCTTCTGTTACTTTTGCTCTTGCTTGATCATAACGCTTGAACTTACTGATGGCTTCATCTGCTTTTGTGTAGACTTTCCAATATCCAACGACAATACCTTTGCCATCTGTCTCTTTTATGTATTCAACCACATCTTCTAAGTGATAACCAAGAAAAAGCCCTACTTCATGGGGACATTGTTCTAAAAACCTCGAAGATAAATGTTGTAAGGCCTCGCTTAGACTCGTTTTTGATTTGTAGCCGTATCGTTTCAAAAATTCTATATTATCACGATCTTCTATCATCGCCTCTAACAAGGTATTATGAAAGAAAAGAATAACTACATGACTTTCGTCACGTTTCATTTCATAATACGATGTTCTAGTGGTTTTACCAATCTGTTCTTTATATTTATCCCACAATCCTAATGCATTCAAACGTTTGCTGGTGTTTTTTAGGGTGATTAAAGATGCCGGTTTCTCTTTTGAGAATGTAGCCGCACCATGAAACAAGAGCTTATATAGAATATAATCATAATCATCAAGTTGTTCAAGACGTTTCATTGGTTCCATCAAATAGGTTTTTTTCATAGAATTATGCCTCGTTTCATTATTATTGTCCAAGTTGTCTCCCATATTCTCTACATTGTTCCAAACCACCTTCATCAGGTGCCTCATTTATAATTAATCCTTCTTCGACTAACAAACCACCATATTCTACCATTCGTTTTTCCCACTCTCTCATCCATTGCCCATCGCCCCATCCATATGAACCAAAAAGAAAGACTTTTTTGCTTTTTACAGCTTCTTCAATAGATTCTACAAATGGCTCCATATCATCCGAATCAAGTACCTCATTACCCATAGATGAGCAACCAAGAGCAACCACTTCTGCATCTATAACATCTTGTATCGTCGCATTCTTAACACTGATTAACTTTACTTGGTCTGATACTTCTTTTGCACCATCAAACAATGACTCTGCCATCATCTGAGTATTGCCGGTTCCACTCCAATATATTATGGTTAACTTACTCATCTTTTTCCCTCTCTTCTTATTAATCCATCGTTTTATTGAATATGATATTCAATATCATTACTTATTATTATAAACAGATTCCTCTCACTTGTCAAGAGTCATACTCTAAGAGAAATCCGTCAACTTCGAACATATGAAAACATATCAAAAAACCCACCTCATAAAAAGGCAGGCTACTTTGATACTTATAATTAAGAACTCAGCTTTCCAACTTGCAAATTAAATCACTTACTTGTCACGAGCTTAGAAATCTTCTAAAAAAGTTAAGCTAACACCATTGTGGCTAAAGGATCAAAACTATTCTATTCAGCTTTTACAATAATCGGTGCGCCCATGGGTAATATCGTTTTTCCAAACTGCCCGTTAATAATTAATGCAGCTGATCCATAAAAGCTAAGTAAAGAAATGACAAACTCAGCGTAGGCCGCCAACTGATGCATAGGTCCTTCTAAAATGCCAAGTGTAGAGAAAGAAAGCCCAATGAATAAAAAGTTAATGAAGAAGAAAATTAAAAACAAAACTTTATTGGTGGTTAATGAGCCTACTGTCATATATAAAGTGAAAATCAAGTAGCCAATAAATGCAACTCCAAGTTGTTTGGTGTCAGCTGTATTTGCAAGTGTTTCACCAAATACACCTGCTTTTGTCATCCACGTCATGGCAACACTAAACCAAAAAAAAGCATAACCACCAAAAGCCGTTGCGCCAAACATATTGTTCTTTTTTGCATCTTGAATGGATGCGTATAATTGTGCACTCGCGCCAAGAAAAATGGCCCATGGTATTACCAAAGACACACCATCTGTTAAACCTAGTTTTTGTGATGCCGCTACCAGTGTAACCATAGCCAAGCCAAATAAACCTAGTGGTGTTGGGTCTGCTACTGTAATCATTCTTTTTTCTTCCATGTTCGTCCTCTCATATCTATCCTGTCGGTTTTGTACACTTAATAGGCTGTATAGCCCAAAGAAGCGCCATTTTGTAGTATACGCCTTGATAGATATGATTTCAAGAACTTTTTGGACTCTCATTGTACTTTATAAAGACTTAAGTCTACATATATACTAACTGGTTCCCGTTACAGATTCTAAGTCGAATTTTATCTTACCCTTGAGAAGGCATTGATAAGTGTCATAAAAAGCTTCATACTTAATGCGTGCAGGGTCGAACTTTAGGACCTTAAACGTGGTTTGAATACAATAACCAATCCCTGTTGCAGATAAGATTGTTTCGATACCAAACGCAATAAACGTATTATAAAAGCTTTCATACTGATACCTCAGTTTTCAAATAAATACAATAATGGTTGGTTAAGGTGTCAAAACTATATAGTTGAACTTTTGCATACAATATATACGGGTCTTTGACACTTGCACCATAACCTAAAAACACTAGAAGTCTTAATCCATAAGGGATAAGGGCTTATTTTTTTGTCAAATTTAGCAATAAATGCTTTCGTACTATTTCGTACTATGATATAATAGTAGTATACTATTAACGAGGTGACTTATGAGACTAAAAACTTCCACATCAAAAAACTCCCTATCTTTTTATGTAATAAAAGATGTTTATAAAAATGGTAAACGTACTACTCAAATAGTTGAAACACTCGGTACTGAAGATGCAGTTAAAGAAAAATCAGGTGGCAAAGATCCTTTTGAATGGGCAAAGACATATGTCGCTGAACTCAACCGTAAGGAGAAGGAGAACAAGCTTGAAGTTATAATCAAGTGTAAGCAATCCAAACTTATAACCAAAGACAAACAACAATCTTTCAATGGTGGTTACCTGTTTCTTCAACAGATTTATCACCAACTTGGCTTACACAAAATTTGTAACGAAATTTCTTTGAAATATAAGTTCACTTATGATCTCAACTCGATTCTGTCACGCTTGATTTACGGAAGGATTCTTTTCCCTTCTTCCAAGCTTAGCACATTCGAATCCTCTAAACTGCTGCTTGAACAACCAAACTTCGAGCTGCAACACATTTACAGATCATTAGAAGTTATTGCTGAGGAATCTGATTTCATACAGTCTCAACTCTATAAAAATAGCCTTGCTGTTTCCAAGCGCAATGACCGTGTTCTTTACTATGACTGTACTAACTATTTCTTTGAGATTGAGCAGGAAGACGGTCTTAAACAATACGGTCCTTCGAAAGAACACCGTCCTACCCCAATAGTTGAGATGGGTCTTTTCATGGATGGAGATGGCATTCCACTGGCTTTTAGTATTCACAGTGGGAACACCAACGAGCAAGTGACACTAAAACCTTTAGAAAAACAGATTATCAACGACTTTAAACTATCCAAGTTTGTTGTCTGCACAGATGCAGGCCTATCTTCAAATGATAATCGAAAATTCAATAATATAAATAATCGCTCATTCATTACAACTCAATCTATCAAAAAGCTTAAGAACTTTCTAAAGGAATGGGCTTTAGAACCAACAGGATGGATGCATAAGGCATCAAACGAAATCTTTGATTTGCGACAGTTCGACGAGAACGATAAACTCTTGGACAAATATAGGGATGTAATTTTTTACAAAGAGCGTTGGATTAATGAAAATGATCTTGAGCAAAAGCTGATCATTACCTTTTCTCTCAAATATCGCAACTACCAACGTCAGATTAGAAGTAAGCAACTTGAACGGGCCGCAAGACTTATTGATACCAACCCAAAAAGTATAGGCAAGAAAAGACAAAACGATTATAAACGTTTCATCGCTTCTACAAATGTTACTAGTGATGGAGAAGTTGCTGAAGACACACTTTACTCTCTTAATGAGGATATCATTGCTGAAGAAAGCAAGTATGACGGCTTCTATGCAGTATGTACCAACCTAGATGAAGATGTTTCTGAGATAGCTAAAATCAACCATAGGCGGTGGGAGATTGAAGAATGTTTTAGAATTATGAAAAGTGAATTTAAAGCACGACCTGTATATCTTCAAAAAGATGAAAGAATAAAAGCACATTTCACGTCCTGTTTCCTAGCTCTTGTTTTATACAGATATCTAGAAAAACAGTTAGATAGCCAATTCACAACCACAGAAATAGTAAGTCAGTTAAAAGATATGAATTTTTATTCCGTTACCGGGCAGGGTTATATCCCAACATATAAAAGAACCGATTTTACAGATACTTTACATGATACATTTGGATTCAGGACAGACTATCAAATCGTTAGTGATAAAGAAATGAAAAAAATTTACAAAGAAACAAAAAAATAAGAAATAGTACGCAAAAAAATTCAAACTAAAAAAGCTCACACTCCTCTATTCATAAGGGTTTGTGAGCTTTTACTTTCTGACAAGTGTCAAAGACAGGACTATAGATGATTATACCACAATAATCTTATTCGTCAACCTCATTTACAAAAAAAATGGGTTTTGTCTACTTTATTTGGAACCGATAAAATAACCCGTCAAATATGGGCTCATATTCCATATAATACTTCATATGATCCAT
>NZ_JCBCDA010000131.1:0-9107 GCF_059865615.1 Petrocella sp.
TAGAAGAACCAGTAGTAGAAGAACCAGTAGTAGAAGAACCAGTAGTAGAAGAACCAGTAGTAGAAGAACCGGTAGTAGAAGAACCGGTAGTAGAAGAACCGGTAGTAGAAGAACCGGTAGTGGAAGAACCGGTAGTGGAAGAACCGGTAGTGGAAGAACCAGTAGTAGAAGAACCGCTAGTAGAAGAACCAGTAGTAATTGATAGTTTAGATGTAAATGCATTTGGTGCAGTAGGAGATGGTATTACAGATGATACTACAGCCATTCAAAAGGCAATTAATGAAGCGAGTGCTTTGAATAAGGTATTGGTTTTTGAAGAGAATAAGACTTATAGAGTGAATAGAACCTTGCTCATTAAGAGTGATTTACACATCAGTGGTTATGGAGCCACATTGTATATGCCATCACAAAGTGGACTGGTTAATATGATGCTAACAGATTATGGAAAATATGTAACAAATGTAACGGTTGAAGGCTTAACATTCAAATCAAAAAATGATAGAGAAGGAACTGGGTACGCTACAGACAGTTTGACCAGTAATGTAACAGCAATGCATTTCACAGGCATAAATAATCTAAAAGTTCAAGACGTGAATATGTATGACATGAATGTAGGTATTAAGTTTGGTGCCTCAAGTATCAATCAAATCAATGAAGACATTACTTTAGATAATACGCATATATACAGATCTTTAACACCTATATTAATGAATACAACCAATGGTTTTAAAATGACAAATGGTACTCTTGACGCAAGTGCAGGATCAAGTCGATATCTTCACTCAGTCTATATTGATAAGAATACAAGCAATATAACATTTGATAACGTATTGTTTGAGAACTCACCAGGTGCGGGTGTACACTTATATAATGGCTATGCCAATACAAGTGCATCTACTAACATTAATATATTGAACAGTAGGGTCCAAGACTCAAGAGTAGGTATTTTAATATTCAGTGGCGCAAACAATGTAACCGTATCAAATGTAGACATCGTTAGAGTGGATTTGGGATTCAGTATTGATAATGTATCAAATGTAGACATCAATAATGTAAAGATAATGGAACCGACAGCAATTACAGACGTACCAAAAAGCGCATTTAGAATTAAAAATATGTATCAATCAAGTATAAAGAATGTAACTATTGATGGAAATGGAATGGAAGGCATACTCTTTAATATTTATCAAAATTTAGTTGATGTAATCATATCAAACATTACAGCGACGAATATAAGTGACTTGCATCTATTTTATGCTGACAGCAGTTCAAATGTTAAAAATCTAGTGGTAGAAAATTCGACTTTTGAAATGAACAAAGTTACAACGCAAAGAGCAAGATTTTTAGGTGCAGGATCAACCGCTTTATTTGATAATAATACTTTTGTAAATACTGGTGCTAAATATTCAAGTCTATTCAATAATAGTACGAGTACCAGCGTAACCTTAAAAGGTAATAAGCATAGTGGTTTTACTAATCTTGCCAATACAAGTGATGGTTCAATTTTAACTGACAATATCAAACTTGATTAACATTAATTTCAAAAAATATAATTGAGAATAAACAAAGAGGCTGTTGCGCTTAGAAATTAGTGCAACAGCCTCTTTGTTCTTCTCTAGGAAAGTCATACTCTAGCATTCAGCTTTAAAACATAGTTGAATGCGTCAAGGTCCTTTCTGAAGAATAAAAAAAAGCACGCCATCGTAGATGGGGTGCTTGAATTCGACATTATCTTGGTCCACTAGGTCCTATAATACATATAGGTGGTCGATTAGATTCACCTTTATCTTTTCTTTTACCATTAGAGTTACCTCGACCTCTACCTGCTTCTGTTGATTGTGAATGCAGCTCAACAATCTCAGGTTTGTTCCATTTTTCCATGACCTAACCTCCTCATAGTTACTTGTATTGGTTACAGTTTATTTCTATATTGTCTAACTTTTGGACTTAAGCTCATATTATGTGACATAGGTGACTTTTTAAATAATTATAATCCTTTGAAAAAGATTTGTCCATAACTTTTAATGAAAAAAGTTTTCGATTGAAAAGATGGTTAAGGCGTCAAAACTATATAGTAGAACTTTTGCATACCATATATAGTTACGAATATATCAACGTAATCTATATATGGTATGTGAATTTAGTGAAACTTAGTTTTGACCCTTTAAGCAAAGATGGATTTGGTTTGAATATCTAAATATAAGTAGATCTTTGGTAAATACTTGACATGGAAATTAGAAGAAGCTATCATTAACTAAAGTTTCAGTTTCTTGTATGCTTGGAATAGAGTCAAATGAATTCGAGTGGTTCCTTGCTTGAAAGGTGGTATTAGATGGATTATTTTGAAATTAATCAAGAAGCAATCATAAGAAAAAAAGAGTTAATGATTATCGATTTTGATGGTGAACTTGTGATTAACGATACAGAAAAAGGTGTTCATTATGGGATTAATAATGTTGGATCTATGATATGGAAAATACTAGATGAGCCTCAAACGATAAACTCTATAGTCGGTTTTTTGTTAACACATTACGAGATTGACAAACAAAGATGCCAGGAAGAAGTATCCGATTTTATAAGAGATTTGTATGTAAGAGAATTAATTTGTATCGATATATAAGGTATGTGATTTTGATGAAACTTAGTTTTGACCTTTTAACAAAGTATTATATGATAAAGATGAGGGTATCAGATGTTAGAAAGAAAAAAATATTATTATAAAGCCTTTGGATTAAATCTGTATTCAGAAATTAAACTACCAGAGTTGAATATAAGTGAAGGTAAATATGATGTATGCATTCAACTGGGCACTGCTCCAAGTGTTATAAAAAATGTATTAGAAGAAAGCAACCAGTATCAATTATCAAGGACGGCATTTTTGTTTGATATTGAGGGTGTTGCAAAATACTATGTAACAAATGGTGATCACATCCTTATTGAACTTTATAAAGAGTCGGATATGAACTGTGTTACTGTTTATCTTCTAGGTACAGCAATGGGCGTATTACTTATTCAAAGAAATAGAATTGCAATGCATGGAAGTGCAATAAGCGTTGGACAGCAAGCCTTAATTATAACGGGAGAATGTGGTGCCGGAAAAACAAGTCTATGTTCAGCATTTAGAAAGAAAGGCTATGGATTTTTGGCGGATGACATATCGGTTTTATCTGTGGATAGGGATTCGAAATGTTTTGTACATCCTGCATTTCCACAACAGAGACTTTGTAGTGATACGGCTTTGAAAATGGGCTATAATCTTCAGAATTTGAAACAATCCAGTATGGAAGAAGATAAATATATAGTAAAGCTTGAAGAAAATTATATTGAAGAAAAAATGCCACTTACAGTGATTGTGGAGATTCAAACAGGTATGACTGAAGCGGTTATATTAGAAGAGCTAAAGGGAATCGATAAAATAAAGCATATAGAAAGAAATATATATTGTGGTCAATTATATGATGTTGCTAGGTTCACAAATGAGTACTATCAGACATTATTACTAACGGTAAAGAACACAATTTTTTATAGTATGACTAGACCAGAACAAGGGTTCACCGTTTTGGAACAGCTAAAAAAGATTATGTTTAAACTAACAGGTGAAGATATTGGGAAAAGGCGAAAAAATGAGCAAGAAGATTGACAAAAAGAAAACAAAAGAAATATTCATTAATTTAAAGTGGTTGCTTGTTACAATGAAAGGGTTTAGTCATTTTGTATTTGCAATTATTTTTTTTGGTGCCATCTCAGCTTTACTAGGTATTTATAGAGCATTGGTTACAAAATGGTTGGTTGATTCAGCTACAGCTGCCGATATTGAGCAAATGAATCATTATTTGCTATTATTGGGTGGGATTATTTTGTTTGATATTGGTGTAAAAGCAGTTCGTACAATATTACTTGAAAAAGGAGATATTACAATTGCAAATAGTATACAAAATAAGCTATACACTAGAATTGTCAAAACAAAATGGATGCAATTTTTAAAATACCATAGTGGTGATTATTTAACACGAATGACCAGTGATGTTGATGAAATAACAGAAGTCATTATTTCAACGATTCCGAATATTGTTACGCTTAGTATACTGGTTTTTGGCTCATTTATTTCTATATTTTATATTGATGCAAGGTTGGCCGTTGTGATCATTACTGTTATACCTCTTGCGGCATTATTTATACGAGTTTTTTCTAAAAGACTTAAAAAGCTTTATATTGAAAGTCAGTTAATTGAGTCTACCTATAGGTCTTTTATCAATGAGTCTATTCAAAACATGTTGGTGGTAAAGACATTTTGTTTGGAAAAAATGAGTTTTAATAAAGCGAAATCGATGCAACAGGAAAAGGTAAACTTAGTGGCTTCAAGATCAAGATTGACGGTCATTTCATCTTCTTTGGTTACAATGAGCTCATGGATGGGATTTTTTCTTGTTTTCTTATGGGGATCGGTGAAGATAGCAGAAGGTACAACAACCTTCGGAACACTTATGGCACTCATTCAACTTATAGGAAACATACAAGGGCCATTGATCACTGTGGCGACTTCCATACCTGCGATTGTATATGCTTTGGCTTCTGTTGAAAGAATTAGAGAAATAGAAGAAATGGAGAGCGAGTTTGAAGCTGACTTTTCTTCAGATATGACTTCGGCAGGTATCATTTATAAACAAGTCGATTTTTACTATAACAAAGATAATTATGTACTAAAAAATATTAACATAGAAATTGAACCAGGAGAAACAATAGGCATTATTGGATCTTCAGGTGAAGGAAAAACTACGTTTATACATTTATTAATGTCTCTTTTAAATCCTATAAAGGGTCATATATCTATACTAGATGGAGAAAAAGAGTATGAGGTGAGTACTAAGGCAAGAGGGTTCATTTCCTATGTTCCACAAGGTAACAATATTTTTTCGGGCTCTATAGAAGATAACTTAAGACTGGGTAAAGAGGATGCAACAGAAGAGGAACTAAAGGAGGCCGCAAAAGCTGCAAGTGCATGGGATTTCATTCGAGAAACTGAAAATGTTATGGCGACTCACATTGGCGAAAGGGGGGTTGGACTATCTGAAGGACAAACTCAAAGAATTGCCATTGCAAGAGCACTGCTTCATAAAGCACCTATTCTTATTTTAGATGAGGCCACTTCAGCTTTAGACTCAAAAACAGAAGTGCAAGTATTAAAAACAATACAGTCATTAGAGCAATCACCAACTTGTATTATTATAACCCATAGATTATCTGCATTAAAAATCTGCGATAGAATATTAAAAATTGATAAGGGTTATTTATATGAGATCAGCTATAAGGATGCCGTAAATTTTGAAGATGAATAAAATAATTGCTTTGAACTGTCAGGTCTTGATAAGTTGGCCAATGAATGCTAAGATAAGCTGAGTTAATAAGATGATAGGTATTAATTCATTACGATAAAATATAAGAAGGTTTATTAAGGAGACTGCTATGGGGAACTTCCTGGAGATTAGTTTTAGTGATTTTTTGAATACGTGTATAAAAAAATGGTGGATACTGATAGGTTTTATATTAGTCGGCATATTGATATCTTTTGTGGTAGGAACGATCATTGTTGCGCCTGAATATGAAGCTCACACAACAATATTTATAGGAAATCCATCAGGCGTAGACGCAGATACAAGAATCATGATTCAAGAATTTGAAATGACGCAACAATTAATTAACGACTATAAAGAAATACTAAGGACCAGATTAGTAGCAGAAAATGTTATTAATGAGCTTAATTTAAGCATACCGATTGAAGATTTAAGAGAAAATATGAGTATTGCTAATATTGGAACAACGCGTTTGTTTTCTATAGGCTATAGAGACAACAATCCTAAAATAGCAGCTGAAGTGGCAAATGCATATACAAATCAACTTTCTATAGCGGTGACGGGAATTGTAGGCTTGGATAACATTCAGATTATTGATGAAGCGCGTGCACCTGAACGTCCTATAGGACCATCTGCTATCATATTTATGATGGTAGGTAGTAGCTTAGGTTTATTGCTAGGTCTAGGGTTTATGATTTATAAAGCAGTATTGGCCAAAAAAATATTACAGAACGTTGAAGAAATAGAAGCGCTTTTAGGGTTACCAATATTAGCCGAGTTACCTAGTTATACAATGGAGGCTAATAGATTATGAAAAAAGAAAAAATCATTATCATAAGTGAACCTGATTCATATGTATCTGAAGCGTACAAGATTCTAAGATCTATACTTAGTCATATAAACGTAAGTAGTGGAAAAAAAATCATCATGTTGGCAAGCGCCAATGAAGATGATGATAAAACAGCAGTTATAACAAATCTGGCTGTATCCTTAGCCCAGTTAGGAAAAAAAGTACTATTGGTTGAAGGCGACTATAGACACCCTAAGATCTATAATCTATTTGAGGTGCCTAAACGGCCGGGTTTAACAAACTTACTTTTTGAAAAGAAACAATTAAAAGACTGTGTAAATAAAAACATACAAATAAAGGGCTTAAGTATTTTGACAGCAGGTACTTCATCAGTATCCAACCTTGAACTCTATGCAAGGCCGGAAATTATGCCCTTGATAGAGGAGATGAAGGCGGAGTATGATGTTGTATTGATGGATGTACCACCTATTATGAACTATTCAGATGGAACGGTTTTATCAAGGATCGTCGATGGTGTTATTCTTATTGCCGCTCTTAATGAAACTCGTAAAGACCACTTAATTAAAATGCATGATATGTTAGAGATGGTAAATGCGAAAATAATAGGTGTGGTTGTGACAAAGTCGAAAAAAAAGAAGAATAAATAATATATTTATTCTTCTAGTAAGGATTGACTTATGGTGCAAAAATGATATAATAGGTAATAAGGATTAGTTTTATAAATATAAAACATAATATTTTGGCAAACTTCTTGAAAAAGAAGGGCGCAAAGCTAGAATCTAAGGTTTAGACTATGATAGTTCGGCTGCTTAAAATAATAAGCAGCTTTTTTTATTTCCAAATATTTGTTGGTATTTGCGAAATATTACAATGTTATAGTAAGTTATGAGGGGAATATAAACAAGATTCTGCTAATACTTTATTTAAGGGCAATAGTAGCTGAACAATGATATCCGACTATTGTAGAGGAGAAGAAGATGAAAAACTATAAAATAAAAAAGAAATTAAGTTTGGTCCTATCGAGTATTTTAATTATGTCATTATTGATGTCAACAAGTGTATTTGGTAGTAGTTTTTACTGGACACCATATCCTGGTGGCGGTTTGGATGGCTTTATACGGGGGGCAGATGTTGACAATACTTTTATTTTTAATTTATATGACATAAAAACAGGCGATTTATTGCAAGCATATTGTTTTGATGAAACCATGGAGATGTTTGTAGACTCAGTTTACGGAGACATTATCCCGCTTGGTGATAATAATGATGATAATATGGTTAGGGCGATATTAGCTCACTCTCTACCCTATCTTAACTTGAAGGAAATTGAAGACAATCTAGAGGTGGAAAGCCTAAGTAAAGATGATGTAATAACAGCTACTCAATATGCAATATGGAAAATAGTAAATGGAACACCAATGTATTCACCTGTAGCAAATAGTGATATTACAATGCTTTATAATTATTTTTTGGAATTATCACCAATGGCATCACCGAATGAGTATGAAGCGGTTATAACAAGCCCAAGCTATAGAAGATCCGGTGGCATTGTGACACTGAACTTTGATTATTACATTCAGTTGCCAGATGGTACGAAAGTGGACACTGAAGAACTTAATGCTCAATTATCATATAATAAAAGTATATTGACTGAAGACTTAACCCGAAATGGAGATTTTTTAGTATCTGTCGAGTTGACCATCAGTGAAAGTAATTTGCCTGCTAATGAAAATCTTAGAATAACATTAAAAGGCACATTGGTTGAAGCGTATAGGTTGACAGGCACACATACTGAATTGATACCTATACCTGTAGAGGTTGAATATAAAGAAACTTTAGAAGATGACACCAAAACAGATGACGACATCCAAACAGGTAACGACACCAAAACAGATGACGACATCCAAACAGGTGACGACACCAAAACAGATGACGACATCCAAACAGGTGACGACACTAAAACAGGTGACGACACTAAAACAGGTGACGACATCCAAACAGGTGATGACACTAAAACAGGTGACGACATCCAAACAGGTGATGACACCAAAACAGGTGACGATGAAGATTTGGAAGTGCTATTAAAATCTACTAATAATGATTCAAACAGAGTTTTTAGGACAATTGCACTGGACGTTGACTATGAAGAAGAGATTAAAGATTCTCAAACGTTAGTATTTGTCGATGATGAAGATATTATAGCAACCAGAGACTTCAGTTATACAAGAAGAAGTAGAGATCGTGACCCAGATCCAGATCCAGATCCAGAACCAGAACCAGATCCAGAACCAGAACCAGAACCAGAAGAAATAGAAATACCGGATGAAATAGTAGAAATACCTGAAGCGGTGCCAGAGCTTGAAGAGGTTATTTTAGATGAAGCTATAATCATACCTCAAGCTTTACCTGAAACATCAGGAACACCAATTGGTATATTGATGCTACTAGGAAGCAGTATATCCGGGTTAGGTTTATATATTAAGAAGCGTAATAAATAGTATACTAAATAGTATACTAAATCATAAAAAAGATGAAGGAGGTGTTAGTGTGAAGAAAGAGTGGAAAAAGCCAGAAATTATTGAATTAGAAGTTGTATTAACTGAACAGTGGGTTCTACCTCGGAGTTAAATAATTATTAATTTATTTCATGTATATTCAAATAAAGCATTAACTAAGGTTAATGCTTTATTTGAATGAAAATCGTTATTTTATAATAGATTATTGGTTAAGGCGTAAAAACTATATAGTTGAACTTTCACCTACCATATGTAGTTATGAATGTATCAACGTAATCTACATATGGCAGGCGAATTTAGTGAAACTTAGTTTTGACACTTTAGCATAGACATAAAAAGCTATATTCTTAGGTATTTCAGGTGAAAGGTTAATGGTATATTATTATGACGAACCATTCAGAAATCAAAGCGAACAACTATTTGATATAT